>CALKHD010000149.1 GCA_938092195.1 uncultured Flavobacteriales bacterium
ATGTGGTGGACAGAACGCCGCCCTGAAAAAGGCATCTGGGGAGGTTTGGAAGCCTTTCCGCTCACCATGACCGATGGGCATTCTGAGCCCAAAGAGGGGGCTAACTTGTGGGGTCCCGTTGAGCACATCTTGACCCATCGCCGCATGAAGGCCTGGTTTCGGTTCACCCGGGAGCCCATAAACACTGAAAATGAGGCTCAGGAAAACCAAGGTGAATGGGCCCCTGTGATGGACGGAAGCCGCACTTGGCCAAGGCTCATCGACAAGGTTTTGAATGACCTGCAGAGGCGCGCTGTGGAGAATTGAGGACTTTTCACCCTTTGGTGCCCCAAGAGGTTCGGTACTTTGCACTTCATGTCTGGCCTGAATAAAGTCATGCTCATTGGTCGCCTCGGGCGAGACCCGGAGACCCGATGGTTCGAAGGAGGTAGGGCCATGTCCAAACTTTCTTTGGCCACCTCGGAGAGGTACCAAGACAACGAAGGATCCTGGCACGAACGGACCGAGTGGCATGCCGTGGTGCTTTGGCGGGAGCTCGCTGAAATCGCAGATGACCATCTCCGCAAAGGGGACCGTGTCTTCATCGAAGGCCGACTCAAAACACGCAGCTGGCAGGACGCGGAAGGCATTCAGCACCGCACCACTGAGGTTGTAGGAGAGCGTTTGGACATGCTGGGCGCGGCTGAACCCACCTCTGAAAAAGCAACTGGAGATGCAGTGCCACCGGGTCCTCTCCCCATCGACGTCTCGAAGATTCCCCTTTGATCATGGCGGACATCTCCGACAATCTGGCCTTGTTGGTGGCCGCATTTTCTTTGGTTCTACTGGCCATCAGCGCCTTTGTTTCGGGAAGTGAGATTGCCTTTTTTTCGTTGGACCCCTCCGAGCAAAGTGCGCTGTCCGAAGCCGATGACGAACGCTCCGCTGCCGTCCTTTCTTTGCTCAACACCCCGGACTCATCCCTGGGACCTCGGCGTTTGCTCGCCACCATTTTGGTGCTCAACAACGCTGTCAACATTCTCATCATCTTGCTCTCCACCGTGCTGATGCAGCATTGGCTGCCCGCTTTATCCGACACATTGGCTGCGGTTTTACAGGTGTTTGGAGTCACCTTTTTGATTGTTCTTTTTGGGGAGGTGTTGCCCAAGGTTTACGCCAACCGACACCCCCTTTCCTTGGCGCGCGGAATGGCCCGCCCCTTGAGGGTGGCTCAGCAATTGCTCCGGCCCATTTGGCAACCCTTGAATGCCCTCGGCAATGCCCTCACTAAGCGTTCCGAGGCGACCCCACACGAACTCTCCGTTCAAGACCTGGAGCACGCAGTGAACATCACCGATTCAGAAGAGCGTTCAGAAGAAGAAAACCGCATCCTCAGTGGCATTGTCAATTTTGGCTCCAAGGATGTCAAGCAAATCATGACGCCCAGAACGGATGTGACTGCATTGCCCCACGACCTGAATTGGTCAGACCTGAAAGCTGGCTTGTCTGAATCTGGATTCAGTCGGATCCCCATCCATGCCGAAGGCTTAGATCAGATCAAAGGCGTGCTGTATGTAAAGGACGTTTTGCCCCACCGACAAAAGGCCGATTTGGACTGGAACAGCCTGCTCCGACAGCCATTTTTTGTGCCAGAAAACCGCATGATCGATGACTTGCTGCGGGATTTTCAGAGCATGAAAGTCCACTTGGCCATTGTGGTGGATGAATACGGGGGGACCAGTGGCATTGTCACCCTCGAGGACGTGATTGAAGAGATTGTGGGCGACATCTCAGACGAATTCGACGACGAAGACACGTTGTATTCGAGAATCAATGAACGGACCGTGGTCTTCCAAGGCAAAACCGCATTGGTGGATGTCTATCGAATTCTGGGCATCGATGGAGGTGACTTTGAAACCGAAAAAGGAGAAAGCGATACCCTTGGTGGCTTCTTGGTGGAGCAGTTGGCGAGGTTGCCAAAGCCAGGGGAGACAATCACCTTTCACGGCGTTGAACTCGTGGCAGAGGCCGTGGACCGCAGGCGCGTATTGCAAGTCAAGGTCACCTTGCCAGAGTTGGGGGCTTCTGGGGACAATCCATCAGGTGGATCCGGGTCCCTTGGAAGCATCGGAGTTTGGGCTTTGGCCTGGATGACCGCCTTGGTTTTGACTGGATGCAGCAGCAGCCCGGATTTTGTGCCGCGGCCCAAGGGGTACTTCCGAATTGCCTTGCATGACACCCTCTATCAGGAGGTCGAACTGGACTGCCCATTGGCATTGTCCATGTCCAAAACAGCGTTCCTTCAGCCGGTCAAGGCTTTTGTCCCAGACAGTTGCTGGTTCAACTTGGTTTACCCTGAATACAAAGCGCGAATCCACTGCACGTATGCTGGAGGAGTGGAATTGGAGCCCGTTCTGGAAGACGCTTTCAGCCTGGCTTATGAGCACGAAATCAAGGCTGACGCCATTGAAGTCCGAAGGCGGGACTTTGACCACGGCGGAATGAACTTAACGTGGCGCATTGCAGGCAATGCCGCCAGTCCATTTCAATTTTTGTGCACGGATGGGACCGATCGCTTCTTGAGGGGAGCCCTCTATTTTGAACTTCGCCCCAATGCGGATTCATTGGCCCCTGTGGTTGCCCGTTTGACCGATGACATGGACCACCTCATTTCCAAGTTGGATTGGAAATGATTCTGCTTCTGGACCCTGGCGGTACCCGATTGAAGTGGGCATGGATGAACGGCCAAGAACTCTTGGAGTTTGGTGGAGCTTCTTGGCCTGAAGCGGCAAGCCAATTGTCGGACAGCCTGGCACAATTGAAGCTCCGCTATCCGAGCCGTTCGGTTTCCGCACACGTGCTAAAGCGGGCAACACCCGAACAAGCCCTGCAGACTGGATTTCCCCATTGGCTGAATGAACTTGTTGAGGGCCAATGGAGTGAATTGGACCCCATGGCCTTGGCTTCGTTCGAAGTGATCTACCAAGACGGAACTCCGGGATCCGATCGGATTTCTGCTGCCGCAGCTTGTTTCCATCGCAACCCATCACAGAGCCATGTCATCATCGACGCAGGCACCTGCATCACGGTGGACTTGATGTCCAAAGGGGTTTGGAAAGGCGGGGCCATCCTACCGGGCTTGGACTTGCAAGCCCGATCCATGGCCCGCGCAGGACTCCCGGTAATTGGTCGCAATGCAGAGGGCCAATGGCCCTTACAGCCTGGACCAAAAGGAGCTTTGGGACAAAGCACGAAGGCAGCCATTGAAGCCGGCATCCCTTGGGCAACGCGCAAATCTGTCGAAGCAACAGTCTCAGCATTCTTGGAACTTGACCCCGGCGCAAAGGTCATTTTAACAGGTGGTGACGCCCAGCATTTTGATGGCTTGGGAGGATGGTTGACTTTCGCACACCCGAACTTGGTACTCGAAGGGGCCGCAGCCCTGTTGAATCCCACTCGAACATGACGACCCACAGCACTCCTTTCTCCATCGGCATGGCCCTTTTGATGGCCATGGTCACGACTTGGGCAGGAGGCCAAACCACCTACTCACCCCATTCTCGATTTGGGTTTGGTGAACTGCAAACTGGCGCAGGAACTGCGCAATTGGGCATGGGTCAAATGGGGGCCGCCTGGATGGATCGCCACCATGTGAACACCCGCAACCCCGCAGCCGCAGCCTTTCTCACCCGGACCACCTTTGCGGGTGGTTTTCAAGTTCGTTCAGAAAGGATCTCTGAGGGAGACAGGTCCACGCAGGGCGAAATCGGGGGATTGACCCAGGTGGCTTTTGCGATCAAAAAAGCGGGCGGAAAAGGAGGATTCACCTTTGGCCTGCAGCCATGGTCCAATGTGGGGTACGATGTGTCGCAGCTTCGCACCGATGAAACCGCCGATGAGTACTTAATTTCCTATGAAGGAAAAGGAGGCTTGACCCAAGCCTATGCCGGCTATGCTCGGAAATGGGAGGGCACGAAATGGCAGACCTTTGAAGGTCCGTCCGGCGCCGTGGAAGACAGCGTTCGAATCATCGCTCACGGCACTTCATTTGGCGCAAGAATGGAGCAGCGTTTTGGGCAACTCGGTCGATCGCGCACCGTCGACATCGCCAACCCCACCTTCTTAGATACCCGCGTCGAAACAGAAGAGGTTCACAGATCACTGGGTTTCACTTTTGGCTTTGGACACGAACGGCTTTTGGGCACAAGGTTCAACAGCGACCGAAAACTCGTTTCAAGCACCCTGTTGAGGGTGGGTGGAATGGCTGCCCTTGGCCGCAAGCACACTTTGAACCGAAACAACCGCTGGGCCTCTTGGCAGACGCTGTCGACTGGTCCTCTCGAAATTGACTCTGTTCACTCCAGTTCTGAGACCTACAGCCTCGACCTGCCCTTGACATGGACCTTGGGGCTCGAGGTGGAGCGGAACACAAAAGATGGACTCCGGTTCCGATTTGGAGCCGAATGGGAAGAAGCCGCTTGGTCTTCTATTTCCTCTGAATGGCTCGATCCCGGCGTGGCCTTCACCGACTCCAAATCACTCTCATTTGGCGGTTCAATCACACCCCGTGGTTTGGATGATGCAAAAAACCTCTGGCAACGCTCCACTTACCAAGTCGGCTGGCGCCAAACCAAGGGTTACGTCTTGTTGAGCGACGGGCCATTGCAAACTGGAACCTGGAGTGCTGGGTGGACCCTTCCCATGTTGGGGTCCCGATCTGGCTCGAGCTTAAATTTGGGCTTCAGTTGGAGAACCTTGCAAGCGGGAAGCGCACCAGAAGGCCTCCGCGAAAATGGCTTTGGAGCCATGGTTGGTTTTACCCTGCATCCCTTTTTCAAGAACCAATGGCTGGTTCCAAGGAAGTACGATTGACCCCGTGCGGTCCGACCTAAAAGAATCCTCTATTTTTGGCGCCCTGAAGTGAGGTCAGAACCTTTTGGCCCGGTCCTTGCTTGAAACGAGTAGACGTCCCATGATCATGACCCGACTTATCTCTTCTGCCCTGCTCCTCTCTGCAGTTTTGACAGCCATTCCAGGCCTGTCTCAAGACGACAGCAAATACGGCGAGACCCCTGAACAACAGGCCGCCTGCAAGGAGACCCTCAGCTTGTATGAGACGTACTACAAGCAAAAGAATTACGATGATGCTTACCCATTCTGGCAGGAAGCATGCAGCGTATGCCCTCCCAAGGTGTCACAAAACATGTACATCAAGGGGGTGAACCTGTTAAAGCGTCAAATGAAAGCGGCGATCAAGGTCAAAGACAACGCACGTGCCATTGGCTTGCGCGACAGTGTATTTGTCTTCTATGACCTCAGAATTGAGCATTTCCCATCCACGAGCAAAAAGCCAAACAACGGCTGTGAGGTGCTGGCGAGAAAAGCGATGGACTGGACCAGCTTGAACAAGAAAAAGTCCGTGGAAGCACGCCCCATGTTTGAAGAGGCCATTGCCTGCTTGGAGGACCGGACTTCAGCGGCCGCTTTAAACGGGTATTACGGCATCCTGGCCAAGGTTTTGAACGAAGCAGAAGATGCCGAATCGAAGACAGTGGCCATCGGCGACTTGCTCACAGAATACTTGCGACTGAGCGACTTCATTGAAGCGGGTCGCCAGCGGCAACTGGCCGCCAATGACAGCTCAAAAGCCGCGAAATATGCCACCACCCAGAAAAACCTCGATGAGGTGTTCTTGCAGGTGGCCAATTGCGAAGAAATGGTGCCCGTGCTCGAGGGAAAGCTGGCCGCTGCGCCGGACGACATCGATGTGATGAAAAAGTCCTTGCGCTTGCTCAACCAGAAAAACTGCACAGACAATGACATGTACCTGCCATTGGCCAAGGCCGTTTACGAAGTAGAGCCAGGGTTTGAGTCTGCCTTTTCCATCGGCATGAAATTGTCCAAGAAAGGAGATTACGCAGCTGCGCTCCCCTATTTCGAGGAAGCTGTGGAATTGTGCGAGGACTGCCCCAAGGCTGCACGGAACCTAATGAAGGCCGCGCAGGTAGCCAAGAATGCTGGACAGGTGAACAAGTGCATTCGTTATGCCAGAAAGGCCGCCAAGGCCGACCCCGGCAATGGGGAGCCTTACTTGTTGATTGGAGATGCCACGGCCTCCATGGTCAGCGCATGCTCCGGCAGTCCACTCGGAGGACGCGAAGTGTATTGGTTGGCCACCGATTACTACCAGCGCGCCAAGTCCATTGACAGCAGCGTGGCGAGCAAGGCCAACACCAAAATCAATCAGGTGAAGCGCTCCTATCCAACCATCGATGATTTGTTCACCTATGGCATCACTGCGGGCAAGGAAATCAAGGTTGAGTGCTTGAACGAGACCACCACGGCACGCCAGCCTTGATTGGACATTCTCCCCGGACTTGGGCCCACTGCTTGGTCGTGATGGCGATTGCCTTGGGAGGCTGCCGAAATGATCTAGATGAGGTCGCTGACTTTGAAACGTTGGATGGTTCTGCAGCGCAGTCCATCCAATCTGCTGAGCTGGAATACAGCGTGGACGGGGTGCCGTCGCACCGCTTGAAGGCCTCTTCTATGGAGCGGTTTTCAGAAGTGAATGCCACGTGGAGAGTGACGGACGGCTTCCAGCTTGAAGTCCTTTCCACCACTGGTGGCAGTGGCGCCTTGCTTTCTGCCAATCAAGGCACGTTTGCTGAAGAATCCAGGTTTTTAAGGGCTGAAGGTGGGGTCGTCCTGATCGGTGAGGGCCAAGACACATTGCACACTGAATTGCTATTTTGGAGTGCAGACAGTGACCGCGTTCACACCCCGGAAAGGGTCGAAATTCGGACACCTGAAGGCATCTTGCGGGGGACCGGACTTGAGTCAGATGCCCGGTTCAATCGTTACCGCATTCTGCAGCCCACCGGCCGT
>CALKHD010000150.1 GCA_938092195.1 uncultured Flavobacteriales bacterium
TCGGCATTGGACAACCGCCCCCTCAAGGATGACGAATTCCAAGGCATGCTTCATCAGGTCTTGTATGTGAGTGCGACCCCTGCCAACTATGAACTGGAACTAAGTGAAGGCGTGGTGGTGGAGCAGCTGATTCGCCCCACAGGACTGCTCGACCCGCCCATAGAAGTCAGGCCATGCACGAACCAGGTGGACGACCTCATTGGAGAGATTCGCAAAACCATAGAGCAAGGAGACCGAGTATTGGTGACCACCTTGACCAAGAGAATGGCCGAAGAGCTGTCGCGGTACCTGGATCGATTGAGGATTTCCTGCTCCTACATCCACTCCGAAGTCAAGACCCTGGACCGGATTGAAATCATTCGGAACCTTCGAGAGGGTGTGATCGACGTTCTGGTGGGCGTCAACCTTCTTCGCGAAGGACTCGACCTGCCTGAAGTCTCATTGGTGGCCGTCATGGACGCAGACAAGGAGGGCTTCTTGCGCTCCAATCGCTCCTTGACCCAGACCGCTGGACGCGCCGCACGAAACATCAACGGACGCGTGCTCATGTACGCAGACAAAGTGACCGACTCCATGGCTCAAACCATAGAGGAGACGGCCCGCCGACGAGAAAAACAGGAGGCCTACAACACCGAGCATGGACTGGTTCCGGTTCAAGTCAAACGGTCCAAAAAGACGGTGTTCGAGCAAAGCGAGCTCATCGATGAACGCCCCTCACCCATGGCCGCAGAGCCCTTGGCCTCTGGAACGGGCATTCTTCAAGATCCTGTAGTCGCCGGTTATGTGAACGCCAAGGACCGCAAGGCCATGGAGAAGCTCATTGCCAGGACCAAACGGGAAATGGAACAGGCCGCCAAGGAGCTGTCATTCATGGATGCTGCGCGACTCAGAGATGAATTGTTTGCCCTCCAAGGCGCCGTTCAATCGTGGCCATCCTGAACCAAATTGCATCACGACCGATTCTATATTTAACCGCCGCTCCTGCAAGGGGCCTTTGACAACTACCATATGCCCAATTTCCGCACTGTTTGCCTTCTCTTCCTTTGGCTTATGCCTCTTGCATCATGGGGTCAGGTCTCTCAGGGAGGTCACCCATTTTGGGAGGAGTCTCCAAACCTTCAATCGTTGCCAATTCACCGCATGCCTGGCATTGACTTGCAAGCTTTGCAGGCCGGAGACCTTGTCACGGATGCAGTGAAGAGTGCCCCATGGCGTTTTGGAGAGGAATTTGAAGTCGCATTTGATCTGTCAGATGGGAGTTGGTCCAATGAGCATGGACTGTCTGTTTGGCGCATGGTCATCGAGGCGCCAAACGCCCTTGCCATGAGTGTGCGTTTTCAAGAGTTTGACCTTCCTGAAGGCGCCTTATTGTACATCTGGAATCGAGACCGCATCGAATTCATTGGTGGATTTGACCACAACAACGCGAAGGCTTGGGGCGGATTGGCAACCGGCTTGGTGGCCGGACAATCCTTGGTCATTGAATTGCATTCCCCTTCAGAATTGGTGGATGCATGTAGCTTGGTGGTAGACCAAGTGGTGCACGCCTATCGAGACATCGCTGGCAAGGCCGCGATCGAAGCAGAAGCCACAGGGATGCAACGCGGTCCATTTGGCAACAGTGGCGACTGCAACATCAATGTCAATTGTCCAGAAGGGGCAACATGGCAGTGCGAAAAAAGATCTGTTGCACTGATCATTCAAGGAGGTTCTGCGGTATGCACCGGAGCACTGGTCAACAACACGGCTCAAGATGGCACCCCTTTGTTTTTGACCGCAAACCATTGCTTGCCCAACAATGGAAACGTGGGCAACTGGACATTCTATTTCAACCACGAAACGGCTGGTTGTTCAGGAAACGATGGCCCCACCAACCAAACCCTGAGTGGAAGCGAACTTCTGGTCAACAGTGGCTCCTCTGATTTTGGCCTGTTGCTTTTGGATGAAACTCCCCCTGAAAACTTCAATGTTTTTTATTCCGGATGGGATGGAACTGACGATGAGACTGTCCAAAATGCAACCGGTCTGCACCACCCTTCTGGAGACCTCAAGAAAATCTGCTTAGAGGAAGACGAACCTTACCATCAAAATGCGGCAGGTGCGGCGGTTTGGTGGATCAGCCAATGGGAAGCCGGAGTCACTGAACCAGGGTCGTCAGGCTCTCCGCTCTACGATCAAAACCACCGAATCATCGGACAACTTTATGGCGGCTCTGCTGCTTGCAATGGAAACGTAAACAACGGTCAGATTGACTACTACGGTCGCATGGGGGTCAGCTTCAACAATGGCATTGATGAATATCTCGACCCTCTTGGACTGGGAATAGAAGTGCTGGACGGCTTCCCTAACGAAGGATGTGTGACTTCCTTTCCCCTCGATATGGGGATTGGAGTGGCCAGCGTTCCAGAGGGCGTTTTGTGTGGTGAAGAAGAGGTCGTTGTCGACATCACATTGAGCAATTTTGGCGAAATCACGCTGACCTCAGCCGTGATTGGATTCACTTTGAACGGCGGTGAGCCGCAAAACTTCAATTGGACGGGAAGCCTGTCTCAATACCAAAATGAAGTGGTTTCTCTTCCCGCATTTCCCTCCGGCGACGGAACCAGCGAAGTGGAGATATACGTCCAAAGCATCAATGGTGAAGCCGACGAAAACGACTTCAACAACACGGCCATTGCGGAATTCACAGCTTTTTCTGGCGAGACATTCGACTTTTCTTTTGAACTGATCCTAGACGACTACGGCAGTGAGACCACATGGGAAATTCGGCGCTTTGGTACGGTGGTCTATTCCGGTGGACCATACTCCGACAACCAAAATGGCCAGGTCATTGATGTGCCCCTCTGTCTGGAATCCGGCTGCTACATTTTCGAAATCGAAGACAGCTACGGAGACGGCATTTGTTGTTCCAACGGCAACGGGAGCTACACCATTTTTGACCCCGAAGGCGACGTCATTCTGACCGGAGGAGACTTTGAAGACAACGATGTCACCCAATTCTGTACCCGCGCCATGGACATCGGCAACCATGCATTGTTAAACTTCAACATCAGCCCCAATCCCTCTGCGGGAAGCATCCAATTGTCCGGGCTCCCCGCTGGAGCGACATGCTGTGCCATGGACATGATGGGACGCACAATTCTTGTGCCCACCTCGCTCAACAACAATGGCTCCAGCTCCGTTCGACTGAATACCGAAACATGGCCTCGAGGTTGGGTTGTGATTCAGATTTCATTCGACGGACGGACATGCGCAAAACGCGTCCTTCTCCGTTAATTCTCCAATATGCGGCTGACTTGGTTTGCACTTCTGGCTCTGATGACGTCCTGTTCAGGACCGAAAAACGCAGGTATGGAAACCCTCTATACCCCAAGCTGGGACGCGCCGTTCACCGTACTCGACGCCCACATTGAAGGGGACAGCCTGCGCGCCACTGTTCAATATGGAGGTGGTTTTCGGGAGCATTTGTTTCGACTCGAATCCAAAGGGACCGCCACCAAATCATTGCCGAGAAAGCAAGAGCTCTTGTTGCTTCATGAAGGCCATGGTGACATGGGCAGGGCCTTGATTCAATCCGAGCACGCCTTTGACCTCGCGCCCTTCCGCGACCGCTCTCAGTCTTTGATCAAAATCAGATTGGATGGCTGGCCCGAATGGATGGACTACACCTACCCCCATTGATGGAAACCGGGTTCGCCTTTGGAGGGGCAGTTCTGGCTGGAATCCCGGCCTTGGCGCGGATCATCTGGGACCTTCACCTCTGGACATCATGGCGGAACAGACGCTTGCCTGTCGAGGAAACTCAGCTGCCCCTTGACCCTTCGGTGAGCCTCATTCTTTGCGTCCACAATGACCTGGTCGCCCTTCAACGGATTTGGCCCAAATGGAGGGGACAAATCTTCCCGAAAGGATGGACTGTAGAGTGGATGATTGTGGATGACGGCTCTTCAGATGGAACGGGAGACTGGCTCAAGTCTCAGAGTCAAAAGGACGCCATGTCACTGACGGTGATGCACCACACCAAGACCCGCCCGGGCAAAAAGGGCGCCTTGGCCGCTGGCATTCGCGCTGCAAAGCATGAAACACTGGTCTTGACCGATGCCGATTGTCTGCCCGGACCCCATTGGGCGTTCAGCATGGCTTCGGCACTGACTCACCCATCCTCTCCCACGGATGTGGCCTTGGGCTTCAGCCTGCCCAAAGGAGGCCCGGACCTCCTTCAATTTGACGCCCTGCGCGTGGCTTGGCAGTATGGCACCGAAGCTGCAAAAGGCCAAGCTTATATGGGTGTTGGACGAAACCTGGCCTATCGAAAATCGGACTGGATCAGATTGGGCGGTTTCGCTGCACATTCAAACCTCACCAGTGGGGATGACGACTTGTTTGTTCAATCGGCACGGCGAGATGGCCTCTCCATCCGGCCTTTGCCCCCACCGCAATCATCCATGGCCAACCCCACGGCTGCAGCACATGGAATCGCCGATGGTTTTCGCAGAAAACGACGGCATTTGACCACCGCCAAGCGCTATTCGAACCGCGACACCATCAAACTGGCCTTGGATGCCGCACTGGACCCAATGGCCGCAATGGGAGCAGCAGCAGGCGCATTTGGCCTTTTGCACAACGCGGGTTGGATACCGCTTGTGGCCATCGGCCTTGCCGTGGTCGCGCGGGCTGTTACCTTGTCGTCATTCGCCAAGGACCTCGGTCACCCGGCAAAAAATGGCCTTTCAGCCATTTGGTTGGGCCCGATCCGGTGGGGTTTCCTCGCCGTAGCCACCTTGTCGAACTTCACCTCATCGCCGACATGGACGCAGCGGGCACTGACAAACAGGTCGTGATTGACCACCTTTCCGACAAGGCCAAATACGATTATGGCCTCATATGTAGGGCTCTGGACTCTCATGACCAGGGCGCCTTTGCCGAATTGATGGAGCGATACCGCGACCCCATCTATTACATGCTCATCAAAATGGTCCACGACCAAGATGATGCCGAGGATTTGATGATCGAAACCTTCGGAAAGGCCTTTCGACGACTCAAACAGTACAGCCCCAAGTTTGCGTTCTCGACCTGGCTCTTCAAGATTGCTTCGAACGGAGCCATTGACTTCATTCGCAAAAAGCGCATCAAGGCCCTGAGCCTGGACAAAGGATTCACGGACTCCGAGGGAGACACCATGGAAATCCAGGTCGCCGACGATGGTTTGGACCCCGGACAATCCATGGAAAAGCAACAGCGGGTCAACCGCATGCGCGAGGTTGTCGCTCAATTGAAGCCCCGATACCGTCGATTGGTGGAGCTCAGGTATTTCGAAGAGTACAGCTACGATGAAATTTCTCAGGAGCTCGATCTCCCTCTGGGCACAGTAAAAGCCCAACTGTTTCGGGCAAGAGACATCCTGGCTGGTGTCTTGGAAATGGACCGCGAACAATTCTGAGCGTGAAGCCTTCAGCCCAGGACAACCGCAGCGTGGATGCGCTGCTGAACGCATTGTCCAAAGTCTCGATTGACTTTGGCACCCCCATACCAGAGATCACCAAAAAACAACGGGACCAGCTGGCGGCTTTGGGCCCTTTGTTCCGGGACTGGAATGCCAAAATCAATGTGATCTCGAGAAAAGACCTCGACGAGTTCTTCACCCGCCATGTGCTCCATAGCCTGTCCATAGCCCGGCTGCTCAGGCCAGAGTCCGGATCGCGCATATTGGATGTGGGCACCGGTGGAGGATTTCCAGGGCTGCCGCTGGCCATCCTTTTTCCTTCGGCACACTTCACCCTCTGCGACTCCATCGGAAAAAAAGTCAAGGTGGTCAACGCTGTGACCGAATCCCTTGGGCTCCGAAATGTTGAGGGCGCCTGGGCGCGAGCTGAGGCCCTCACCGACCGACCGACCTATGATTTTGTGGTGAGCCGAGCGGTCACCAAGATGCCCCTCTTTTTAGACTGGGTTCGGCCGCTGATTGCTGAAGACCAGCGACATGGGCTGGCCAACGGAGTGCTTTACCTCAAGGGCGGAGACTTGACCGAAGAGCTGTCCACAGTGAAGGCCCCCGTGACCACTTGGGAGCTCAGCAGCACTTTGGAAGACCCCTTTTTCGAGACCAAGAAATTGGTCCATGTGGCCGTGTAAACGGAAGAAGGGTTGAATGAAGATTCCGCCCCAAGCGAAAGTTCCAGAAAAAATGAAGGGGGCATTTCTGCCCCCTCCGAAACCTGCAAGGATTTTGAAACCGATACAGCCGAGTGGCTGCATCCATGTGTATGACGGACACGAATCCAATCGTTGCCTCCAAACCGAAAATAAATTTTGATTCACCAAGACATCCGGCGAAACCCATGGACCTAAATCGGCGGAACCAAGCTTCTCTCGCTAAATTCACGCCCCGATGAGCGAGGGGACTCCTACGCCGAAAGGCATTGACCCAAAGGAACTTGAAGCCTTGGGGAAGAACACCATCAGCGAAGCTTTGGGTCTCGAGATCCTCGAGGTCCAACACGGACGTGTTGTGGGCAAGCTGCCTGTAGACGCCAGGACCCATCAGCCCTATGGCCTTCTTCACGGCGGGGCGAGTGTGGTGTTGGCCGAAACGCTGGGATCCGTGGGGTCTCATTTTATTGCAGCTCCCAAGGGCAAGGGTGCCGTTGGCATCGAAGTCAATGCCAACCACTTGAGGGGGGTCAAAGAAGGCTGGGTTCATGGCACGGCCACTTTGCACCACGAAGGAGGCCGTCTTCACGTTTGGCACATCGACATCACCGATGATCAAGGCCGCGCAGTTTGCACGAGCAGATTGACAGTGATGCTGGTTTCTCAGCACAAGCCCAAACCCACCGCAGAACCATGAACGGCTCAAGCCCCAGCGTTCCGTTTGTGCTCTTCCATCGTCCAGGCGCGGCGACATTGGAGAGGCTCGTCCCCGACCCCAATGGAGATGCGTGTTTCAGGATGCATCCTTGGGAAGGTGCTCGGGCCCACAGCGATGTGATAATCCGGGGGCGCATTGAACAGGGAGCTTCGGTCTTTGGAGACCAGCGTCCTCGCATCAAACCCGACGCCACCACCATTGGCGGAACCAAGCGGCAAGACCACATGGACCGGGTCGCCTTGGCCAAGACCCGAATCGAGGCTGGGGAATTTGAGAAGGTCGTCCTTTCCAGCAGCCTCACCGTGAGTGTGCAACTTTTGGAAGCAGAGGATGTGGTGCGACGGCAGGCCCAGGCCCACCCGGACTCGTTCAGCTGGGTGGTTCGGCATCCAGAAATCGGCATGTGGTTTGGCTCCTCTCCGGAGCCACTGGTCGAGGGGCAGCGTCCTCATTTTCACACGGCCTGCCTCGCGGGCACCCGCATGACCCACACAGGTGCCCAGACCGACCCTTGGACACCCAAAGAATTGCACGAGCAGCAGCTGGTCACAGACACGGTACTTCGTTCATTGGAGCGCAGTGAGTGCCATAACATTGAGGTGGGGCCCCGGGAAACCTTGCAATACGGCCCTATTGAACACCTCCGCACCATCGTCAAGTTTTCCGCCACGCAACCTGTGGCCCAAGTCATATCAGCCCTTCACCCCACCCCGGCTGTCGGTGGTGTGCCAAGAGAGGCCGCGCTGTCCTTCATCCACTCACACGAAGGGCATGACCGGGCGTTTTACACGGGATGGGTAGGACTGGAGCAGGGTGACACGGTGAGTTACTATGTCAACTTGCGTTGTGCCTCATTGCAAGAAAACCAACTGACTGCCTACGCTGGAGGGGGCATCACAAACGGATCTGACCCCGCCGCGGAATGGCAGGAAACCCGAAATAAGCTCACTTCTGTTCTGGACCCCGTTGTCCATTGGGTCAAATGAGTGCAAACCCCCACAACACCTCGGCATTGGCCTCCGCAAACGGCCTTATTGAAGGCCTTCTGAAGCTTGGCCTTCAGGCGGCTGTTGTGAGTCCAGGGTCCCGGAATGCTCCCTTGATGCAGGCCCTCCACACAGCTGGGGTTTACTGCGTGGTGGCCTTGGATGAACGCGCTGCGGCGCATCACGCCTTGGGCATGGCCTTGGCCTTGGGCCAACCCGTCGCGGTTTGTTGCACCAGCGGGACCGCCGCCTTGAACCATGGCCCTGCATTGGCTGAAGCCGATCGCGTCAACCTGCCCTTGATCAGCCTGACCGCAGACCGTCCTGAAGGGGCAGCCGACCAATGGGAAAGTCAAACCTTAATGCAAACGGGGGTCCATGCCTTGCATGTGCGTGCCGATTTTTTGTGGTCACCCGAGACTTCGGAGCAAAGCGAGCAAACGTTGCATGCCATTGGCCAGGCCCTCCTTTCGGGGCCAGTCCATGTGAATTGTCCTTTTTCAGAACCCCTCTACTCTTCTGAGCCAGCTCAAGCCCCAGTCCATTCACCGAAGAAATTCGGGTTCAGCACCCCGCCTGTGGAACAAGCTGCACCGCTGGCCCTGGACAATCTCACCACTCGTTTGGAAGCTGCCCATTCGGCGGGAAGCCGAATCCTTCTTTTGGGCGGGACCCAACCGCATGAATTGCGAAAGGAATCCATTGAAGCGTGGAGCAAGATCGCCGTTGTGGCAGGAGACTCTACCGGTGGAATAGGCTGCGCCCCCAAAGCCATTGTGGCCACAGACCGATGGATGAAAGGCTGGAAACAGTCCAAACGGGATTGGAATGACGCCCACCCAGACTTGGTTGTCACTTTTGGCGCCCCCCTGCTTTCTAAAGCACTGAGACAGCAGTTGCGCACGGCGCCTGTGCAGCACATCCACATCGACCCCAGTGGCCGGGCCCCAGAGGCATTTGGCCCATCGGTGGTGGGGATTGAAGCTCCTGTGGCCCAAGCCCTCGACACAGTAGCCGAGCGAATTCGAACCCAAAACCTCTCGGCATCTCAAGAAGCCCGCCCTTGGCTCTCCGCATGGACCGATGAAGAAGAGCAAAGGCGGCTGGCCCACCCTGCAGCATTGAAGGCAGCCCCATGGAGCGACCTGAGGGCACATGCCGCATTGCATGAAGCCCAACCCAGCGAGTGGACCTTACACCTGGGCAATTCAACCCCGGTTCGCTACGCTCAGCTGTTTCATCAGACCGATGCCAACCCGCCTTGGTCCAACCGCGGGGTGGCCGGCATAGACGGATGCAGCTCCACGGCGGTTGGCGCTGCATTGACAGGGCAAAAAGTCACCCTCATCACCGGTGACCTCGGCTTCCTTTACGATGGCAACGCCTTCATTGTGGATCCACTCCCGGCCGACCTCAGGATGGCAGTCATACACAATGGCGGCGGCGGGGTATTTCGCTGGTTGGACGGCCCCCAGCGGACGGGTCTGCTCAACAGCCACTTTGAAATGCGACATGGTCTCCAATTGCGCGCGCTATGCGACTTGCACGGCTTGGAGCACCAAAGGGTGAACGACGAGCAAGGACTGAAAGCTGCCCTGAAAGGATGGTGGACCCCCTCGGACTCGCCCCGGTTGTTGGAAATCTGCACCCCATCTGAGGAAAGTGCAGATGTCTACAAGGCATACATGGCGGCAGTGAGCGATTAAATTCGCCATCGCCCGGACTTTGTCCTTCCCTTGGGAGAACCCAAAGCCCGCGGAATTGTCATCATAACCCTACCTACACACCC
This sequence comes from uncultured Flavobacteriales bacterium, assembly GCA_938092195.1. Taxonomy (GTDB): domain Bacteria; phylum Bacteroidota; class Bacteroidia; order Flavobacteriales_D; family Sanyastnellaceae; genus UBA8752. Next base: position 9,644 of record CALKHD010000150.1, read on the forward strand.
CATGAGCTCCACAAGAGATTGGCAAGAAATCAAGGCCTTTGAAGACATTCGGTTCGAATTTTCAGAAGGCATTGCCCGCATCACCATCGACCGACAGGAGGTGTACAACGCATTCCGCCCCGAGACCAACATGGAAATGCTGGAGGCCATGGACATTGCGCGGGAACGCACCGACATTGGCGTCGTTGTCCTGACTGGCGCCGGCGATAAGGCGTTTTGCAGTGGAGGCGATCAGAATGTCAAGGGCACGGGCGGCTACATCGGAAACGATGGCGTACCCAGGCTCAACGTACTGGATTTGCACAAGAAAATCCGCTCTTTGCCCAAGCCCGTGATCGCCGCCGTGAATGGATACGCCATTGGAGGAGGACATGTACTCCACGTGGTTTGCGACCTGACCATCGCTTCAGAAAATGCCATTTTCGGACAA
>CALKHD010000151.1 GCA_938092195.1 uncultured Flavobacteriales bacterium
CGCCCACGAGCATGAACGATTCGAACGAAACTTACCAGAAGCTGCTGTTCTTGGTCCGCAGCCACAGCTTTAGCCTCATCCTTTTGGGCGCTGGCCTCGCATGGACTGTGATGTACATCCGCTCTGTGATGGCCTCTACGGACACCGCAGACCTGAGTCAGCCAACAGACATGTTGTATGCTGGATTGGCCCTGATTTTCAGCGGAATTTTGGCCATGCCTGTGGTCTTGGACCGAATCCCTCAGTCGGCTTACCGGTTGATGCTGGTGTTCGGGGTCACAGCCGCCGCCTACTTTTTCTTCGCCTCCACCAATTCGGTGCTCGACGAAGAGAAGTTTCAATTTGACCAAGCCAAAATCAATGCGGTGACCATTCAACGCCTGACCGACATCCGAGATGCGGAAGTGGCGTACAAAGAGGTCAAAGGAGAATTTACGGACAGCTTTGATACGCTGCTGGCTTTCATCGGAGCTCCATTGGTGCCATTGAACTTCAGCATCGGCTCTTTTCACGATACGCTCCCTGAGGCCCAGTCATACGAAGAGGGTTTTGTCGTGAAGCGCTCGGATGTGCCTGGATTGGCAGCCGAGTATGGTTGGACTGAAGAGGCCATGCTCGACAGCATCACTGCTGACGCACTGAGTTACAAAGTCAGAGACACCTTGTACACCTCTTTTTACGCCGAGAATTTTGCGGATGAGAAGCGAGTGTCCAAAAAACTTCCACCTGTAAATCTGGACTCTCTGACGTTTAGCCCTGCAACAGGAGTGAGGTTTACGATTGACACCACATACGTCAATCAAAGTGGTCTGCGCGTGAGTGCGATCAAGGTTCAGGACCCCACTCCATTTGGCAAACCCAACGTCAAAAAGGACACGCTCCGATTTGGATCGCTGGACGAAGCCCATACCGATGGAAACTGGCGCCAATAAGGGCCAGCTCGACTTTACGTTGACGGCATTGGAAGGAGGGCAAGACCTTCCTCCTGGTGCACACCCCCTTTGGGTTTACGATGAAGGCCCAATGGTGCGCTGGTTGCGCACAACAGAGGATGGATCAGCCTTGGTGGAAGCCGGGATTTACACTTGGAAGTCACTGCCCGGTTCGGCCCGGTTGGACGAACAAGACGCTTGGCTCAAGGACCGCCTTCAAAGCGAAGCTGCTGGCCAGTTGGCTTGGATGACCGAAGGAGCCGCAACTGTGGTTCCTGAGCCGTTGAGAGACAAGGCAGATGACGTGGATTGGTTGGAGGCAGAAACGGGTCTCAGGCATCTGGGTACGGTGTCCGAGGCTGTTTCGGGTTCGCCCTATGTGGTGGTTCATGCTCCAGATCACGGCTTAAGGCAACGCATTTCTAAGCAAGTGCCCAGGGTGGTGTTTCGCCACCCCCGTTCGGTTTTGGCCGAGGGGTTTTTGCGGGAAGAAAGGGGCAGAGATCGTTCGGCCTTGGGGGTTCATTTGGGTCGGTCAGGCGTGGATTTGGTCCTGTCTGTGAAAGGTCAGTTGCAGGCTTCGGTTCACCACTCCGTGACTTCACCAGAGGACGCAGTGTACCGGTCGGTTCATTTGTTGCACGCCATGGGCCTGGATGCGAAGATTCCAATTCAAATCAGCGGTTGGGTCAAGCCCGCAGGGCCTGTCCATCAATCTTTCCAACGTCATTTTGAGAAGGTGGATTTGCATTATGGTCGGTTCATCCCCGCATTGGGGGAGGTGACGGGCCTTCACCGGCAGCAGTTTCTGCCCTTGATTCAACTCATCCGTTGCGCATAATTGGAGGCAGCTTAAAGGGGCGACGGTTTTCGCCACCCCGTCATTTCAAAGGACGGCCAACCACCGATTTTGGTCGGGAGGGCCTGTTCAATTTGTTGCGCTCACGATTGGAGCTGGATGGCTTGGAAGCGTTGGATTTGTTTGCAGGTTCAGGCGCGGTGTCTTTTGAATTGGCGAGCCGAGGTGCGGTGAGTGTGACTTCCATTGAACAGGACGGGGGCTCATGCAAGTACATTTTGAAGCAAGCCAAAGACTTTGAATTGGATGCCATTCGGGTGGTCCGTGCCGATGCCTATGCGTTCTTGTCTCGGGCGATGACCCAGTTTGAATTGGTGTTTGCAGACCCGCCTTACACCGACCCTCGTTTGGAAACTTTGCCCGCCTTGATCCGAGAATCGGGCCTTGTGGCCAAGGGTGGATTGTTCGTCTTGGAGCACGGAGACCGATGCGATTTCAGTGAGACAGAAGGATTTGTGGAAATGAGGAAGTACGGTCACGTGCATTTCAGTTTCTTTGATTTTCATGCAGAACCTGAATCTTGACGGAAAGCGCCGGGCTGTTTTTCCCGGATCATTCGACCCCATCACACGGGGCCACGAGAACATCCTCCGTCGCGCGGCCGGTTTGTTCGATGAAGTTGTGGTGGCCATCGGCATCAACCACGACAAGAAATCCATGTTTCCTTTGGAGCAAAGAATGGCTTGGTGTGAGGCCACTTTCGCGGATTTGCCCAATGTGACGGTGGCCAGCTTTGAAGGACTCACTGCCCATTTTTGCGCGGAAGTCCATGCGAATTGGTTGATTCGAGGCGTCCGCAATGGTGGCGACTTCGAATATGAGCGCACGATTGCGCAAATGACCAAATACCTCGACGACGAATTGGAGACCATGATTCTTTTCACGGATCCAGAGCATGCGCCAATTTCGAGCAGCGTGGTTCGAGACATCGTACACCACGGTGGCGATGTTGCCCGTTTTGTTCCTGATGCGGTGGACCTCCGGGATTCAAAAAATGGATAAGGAAAGCGGAAGCTTGACCTTCAACTGGGTTTGTTTGCTCGCCTCTTGGGTGTTGCAGTCCTTGGTTTTGACCTGCACCGGTCAGGATTCGAAGGTCGTTCGGACGGAATTCGAGGCGCCTTCTCTCGCGGGGATGTCGTTCGTTCTGAGCGAAGAATGGCCCCTTTCAGGCACGAGGGTTCCACTTATGGCGGGACGTGTTGGCCAGGATGAAACCGTTGAACTGGCTTGGCCTGACGATGGTGAACTGCACCTTTTGACCTTGGAGTGCGGAGGTGTACTGTGGTCAATTCCGGTGTGCGGGGAATCCCCATCAGGCGACAAGTTGTTGGTCCCCAAGCGGGGCAGAGGTCCATTTTCCTCGCGCCGTGGAGCCATCAAAAAAGGACCAAATGATGAGGCCTGTGCGGCCATGAGGGCAGAGGCGTTCATGGGAGATTTGGAAGGTCTTCGGGCCCGATGGGGGGTGGAGTTTCAGCGCTCTATGCTCATGGATACGGGCCACAATAGGGAACACGCGGCGTTGGTATTGGGCGGTGCGATTGATGATTCAGGAGAAGTGTTTTCCGAGGCTGACTCCATGATGGCTGTCCTTGAAACTGAATTGAAGTTGGCCATTGAGTTGCATTCGAAGGGAATGCCGGAACCTGTGCAATCCCATTTGAAGGCGTTGGGTCTTTCGTTGCAAATCGAGCTTAACCCAGACAGTTTGACTGCATTCAAAAAGTCATGGGCCAGTGGCCCGGCTCCGGGCCCTTTCGATGTGGCGGCATTGGAAAGATTTAAGTTGGGGGTCAGTCTGTTCGCCCGCACAGAGGCGTTTTCCCATGACCAACTTCTGGCCCATCAAAAAGCATTGTCGGAAGCAGATTTTGAGACCTTGATTCAAACCACAGGCCCATGGTGGGGAGGGCCCGATGCCGATAAAACGGCGGCTTGGTTTTTGAACCGTCTGGGCAGAGATGCTTTTGGTTTCAAATCCTCAGGTCAGCCCTTTGCCATGCGCCAATGGCCTTCCAGATGGGCCGACTGTTTGGACCGCCTTCAAGAGCACCCCACTTATGGCCAAGAATTTAAGCTGTGGTGGGCCGATGAAACACGAGAACCGTCATTGCCTGGTGAATGGAGGTTGTTCAATGTCCGCGAGGAATTGGTGGACCTGGAAGACGTGGTGGGATCTGGACCTGCTGTATGGATGTGGTTGGATGCCAGTGCCCCCTCGACGACCATTCAGCTGCG
>CALKHD010000152.1 GCA_938092195.1 uncultured Flavobacteriales bacterium
GACATTCTGCGCCACAGCAGTCGGAGCCAACAGGTCTACTACAGTCACCGTTGCGTTTGCCGTGGAAACATTTCCATTCACATCGGTCACCGTCAAGACGACAGGATTGGCACCCAAATCGGCGCAACTGAAGTCCGTCTGGCTCAAGCTTATGCTGCCGATGGCACAGGCGCCGCCAGAACCGTTGTCTACCGCAGCAGCCGTGGTGCTGGCATTGCCAGAAGCGTCGAGCTCCAAGGTGATGTCCTGGGCGATGGCCTCAGGAACCTCATTGTCTTCCACCGTCAATGTAAAGTTGGCCGTGGCCGTATTTCCACTGAGGTCTGTCGCGGTAAACAGCAGTGTATGGTCTCCTACATCGTCACAATCAAAAGTGGTTTCGCTGATGGCGAGGTTGTCAATGCCACAATTGTCGGTGGTGCCGTTGTCGACTTGGGCAGCCGTCAGGCTGCCTGTGCCATCGTTGGCGAGCTGAATCGTGACGTTTTGCACGACAACGTCTGGCGCGATGTTGTCCTCAATGGCCACATCAAATGTGGTGGTGCCGATGTTGCCTGCCAAATCGACCGCTGTGAGGGTCACAGTGGTGATGGCGCCGGCATTGGAACAATCGAAATCGGTGATGTCAACATACAGTGTGTCCATCGCGATGTTGTCCGTAGCGGAGAGGTTGTCGCTGTTCTCGACGTCCAAAAAGACGTCGCCGTTGGCATCCAAATAGAGGGTTGTGTCCGCGCCTGCGACAGCCGAAGGGCCAAAGTCAAGCAGTGCCTCTGGATCCTCGTTGTCGATCACAATGGTCAGGCAATCTGTGGAACCCACGTTGCCAAACACATCAATCAAATAGGAGCAGAAGGTGTACTCACCATCCTCCAAGACGGGGCCAGGGTAGACAAACTCAAAGTTGTACAAGCCATTGTCGATGTCGTCTTGGGACAGGATCACAATCGTGCTGTCACCAGTGCCTTCAAGGTAGAATATGAGGGCATCACCCGCCTGTGCCAAGTATCCTTCGGTCACAGAAAGTCCTCCTGCTCCGGGAAGGAACACATCGAAATCAGGTGTGGTCTTGCGGGTCGTATCGTCCGAAGCGCTGGCGCCTGAATCGTCCGCTGAAATCAAATCGACTTCGGTGTCACCTGGAGCCGTGAGGTCGCAAGCGAATCCGATGTCATTGGCCCCGAGAATGTAAACCGATCCCGCGTCCTCAAAAATATTGTCGTCCAAGGTGGCTCCAATGGCCGCCAATCCATCACTGACCGCCACATCAAGTCCCAAACGGTCATTCTGCATGGCATCACAGGCGAAGCCCTCATTCACGCATGCCAGAGAACCTCCAGCGCAGTCGAAGAGGAAGTAACCCGCACCTCCATTGATCACGTATTCGTCATCGCGAGGCACACCGATGGCGAGAAGGTCACCGTCAATGTCTACGGCATCTCCAAACCAATCTCCAGCTGCTGCCCCATCAGGGCCAAAGTGGAATGTCTCCGACCAAAAAGACTCTCCCCCGCTGAACGGAGTCAATTGATAAAGCGTAGCCGCACCAGACTCATTGAGTCCGTTCATGTCGGCAAACGGAGAACCAGCAACAGCGTTGTCGCCACTGATGGCCACAGACCGACCCAACTGATCGTTGGCTTCGTGACCGTAAAACACATTTTGGATGTGCCAACATTGATTGTAGAAAGAGTAGATATGAGCCGCACCAGCAAAGTTGCCATTGGTGTTGTTCCTGTGCTCACCTACGATCATGTAATCGCCAGAAATGTCAACGCTTTCACCGAATTTGCTGGTGGAGTTGCCCGAAGTGTGCTCGCTGGCGATGAAGCCGCTCTCCACCCACATGTCCAACATGGTGTTGTATTGGAAATAGTGAACTGCACCTGCTGCACCCACACCATTCTCAGCCCTTGAACCCACGACCATTCGGTCGCCGTCCATGGCCACAGCCATACCGAACTGGTCAGTGATGAGGCTTCCAAATGGGGCCATATGACTCAACGAGCCTTCGTATCCCCAATTCGCGCCGTCGAACTTGTACATGTGCACGGCACCTGCATTGCTGGCGTATGTGTCATCCAACTTGGCTCCAATGGCAATCCAATCTCCATTGGTCGCCAGTGCTTCACGGGAAGCGAAACTGATGTCAGCTGAAGGAGCGGAAATGACGGCTTCCAATGACCAAGAACCATCAGCGGCCTTTCTCAAAACCTCCACGTGTTCTTGCTCATCTGCTGCCACGAGAACATCGCCACTCATCGCAACTGAAGAACCGTATTTCAAGCCCACACCTTGCTGTGAACTCGCATGCTTCGAATGCACTGCGTAAGGAGGAAAAGGCGTGTTGAGCAATTCAATCTCGAAGGCCCCCATATCGGTGGCTTGCGCCCCTTCCAAAGTCAAATAATACGTTCCCGCCAAGATCTCAACCTCCATGAGCGATTGACTGCCACAGAAGTCGTCATTTTCGGCCAAAGTTGTGCCTCCACAAACTGAGGTTGAGAGATACATGTAGGTATCGAAAGTTGACCCACAGGC
>CALKHD010000153.1 GCA_938092195.1 uncultured Flavobacteriales bacterium
AAACTTCAAAAGGGCGGGTCACCGCCGCCGCGTAAATCGAATGCTCCATGATGATGAATTGGGAATGTGCACCGGAGCATTGCCGGCACCCCAAACTTACAATCCGACGGCGGAGCTTGTTCCGTTTCTCTGCCCTGTAACTTTGTGGCCATGCGCATCGACATTCTTTCCGCCGTTCCCGACCTACTCAAAGGCCCGTTCAGCGAAAGCATTGTGGGCCGGGCTCGACAAGCAGGCGTTGTTGAAGTGGAGGTCCATGACATCCGACAATGGAGCACCGACAAGCACAAAAAAATTGACGACACCCCTTTCGGAGGAGGTGCCGGAATGGTCATGGCCATTCAGCCCATCGTAGACGCCATCGCAGACTTGAAGTCTCAACGGGACTACGATGAAGTGATTTTTTTAACCCCGGATGGAGACCGACTCGACCAACCACGTGTGAATCAACTGAGCCTGTCGGGCAACCTGTTGTTGTTGTGCGGTCACTACAAAGGGATTGATCAGCGCATTCGTGAAAATGTGATCACCATGGAAATCAGCATCGGAGATTACGTCCTCAGTGGCGGAGAATTGGCCGCTGCTGTCTTGGCCGACGCTTTGGTTCGCCTGGTCCCTGGTGCAATTGGAGATGGGGAAAGTGCATTGACCGACAGTTTTCAGGACGGATTGCTCGCTCCTCCGGTGTACACAAGGCCCGCTGAATGGCAAGGCCACAAGGTGCCTGACGTGCTTTTGGGCGGTCACCACGCCGACATCGACAAGTGGAGAATGGAGCAAGCCATGGAACGCACCCAACGACTTCGCCCTGACCTGTTGGACGAGGCTTGAAATGTCGTAATATTGCACCCCGTTAATACGGACCCACATCAGAAGTGTCATGGATCGTCTTCGTCAAATTTCCCAGCAACTCAACCCATTGAAAGAATGGCCGGACTTTAAAGCCGGTGATACGGTGAAAGTCAGCTACAAGATTAAAGAGGGCTCGAAAGAGCGTACTCAAGTCTTTCAAGGAACCGTTATTCAACGCAAAGGCGAAGGCCCGACCGAAACCTTCACGGTTCGCAAAATGGCCTCCGGCGTAGGTGTCGAGCGTGTCTTCCCACTGGGAAGCCCCTTCCTCGAAGCCGTTGAAATCATGAAAACCGGTAAAGTGCGTCGTGCACGCATTTACTACCTCCGTGGCCTCACGGGTAAGTCTGCTCGAATCAAGGAAAAGCGTTCCTTCCGGGCTGCAAAGTGATTGTGCACCAGCACAGCAAGCCACGAAGCCGGTCCCATCAGGGCCCGGCTTCGTTGTTTTTAGCGCTTAAGTCCACGTTATCTTAGGCCCCTCTTTATGGACAGCCCTTTCGACCTTCAAATCATCTGCAGCACGCCCGGCGATGTGGCCCGAGCGCAGCGCGGTGGTGCCACAAGAATCGAATTGGCATCGTGCTACACAGCAGGCGGCGTGACCCCATCTCCAGGAACCATTCAAACCTGCATCGCCGCCAGCGAACTGCCCGTGGTGGTTTCACTTCGACCCAGGGAAGGCCATTTGGTGTACAGTCCCTCAGAGCGCGAAATCATTCTTCACGACGCAGAATGGAGCCTGAACCAAGGCGCTTCTCAAGTGCTCATAGGAGGTCTCACAGGACACCTTGAATTTGACTTTGACCTGATTGAAACCGCCATTTCTCGATTTGGTGGAGGCAAGGTCATGGTGAACCGTGCCCTGGACAGCGCGAAAAGAACCAACCGCGATTTTGAACGCTTGGCAAGCATGCCCATCGCTGCGTTGGCCTCCAGTGCGGGAGCTGGCAACGCGATCAAAGGGCACCAGCAACTCGTGGATTGGCAAGCCGAAGTGGACTTCGACATATATGCCTCAGGTGCGGTCTTGCCTTCGGGTGCTGGCCGCATGTGGGAAGCCGGCCTCTCTTGTTTTCGCGCTTCTGCCCGCAAGAGCGGCGGCGTGGCCCATGAAGGGCGTTGGTTCGAAGGGGAGATTTATCCCGTGGATGCCCAACGGGTGAGTTACTTGGTGAAGTCCATTCGCAAGGCCATCGCTTTTGAAGAAAGTGGAGAGCCGTTGGAGCGCGACTCAGATTGACAAGGCGCTGGCCTCACCAGAGCCTGTGAGCCTCATTCTCCAGACAACACTACCTGAACGCGAGCCCTGATTTGGGCTTCTTTGGATTCGGCCTGTGCCTCCAATTCCGCGCACCGACTGAGCATGGCTTCGGCCTTGGAGCGGTCCTTTAAATCTGCTGCATTCACCCGCACGTTCATCACGGCACCGAGCACTGCAGTCCTGGCGCACATGGCCCCTACTCCAGCATCCGTGATGCTGTTGGGGTTTCCCTGATTGGCCATGACCATCATGACCTCCATAGAGGCCAACGCCACTTCGGCCACCTCCAGTGGGGTCTCCATGGCCCCCAGCGTTGCCGCTTGAATGGCCGCACTGCGTTCCTCTTTCTGACTGGCATTGCCTTTGGGCAATCCGAAAGCCGCCATGATGGCGTCGAAAGCAGCGGTGTCTTCGTCCACCAGCTGCAACAACCGAACTTGATGGGCCATCCCCTGTTCCGCCACATCGCTGTAGGCTTCCCAACGGTCATCCCATCCGCGCTTGTGCGCGCTCAAATTTGCCACCATGGTTCCCAGTGAAACGCCCAAAGCTCCCACATAGGCAGAAATGGAGCCACCACCGGGCGCCGGGCTCTCGCTGGCTGTTTCGTTGGCAAAAGCCACCAAGCTCATGGACGCCAGAGGTGCTGAATTTCCGCCGGCATCTTCCAGCAAATACTCGATCACCCGCTTTCTGGCATCAAACGGCGCCAAATCGTCCAAGCCCAGCGACTTGACAGCCACCTTGACTTTTTCTGTCTCATGGATGCCCAAACTCCGACCCTGTTTGCGCAGGTAGTGGTCCGCCGCATCCATCAAGACCCGCTTGGGGATGAGCCCCACAATTTCGCTTCCAGTGACCCGCATCCCTCGGGCAATCGCACGTTCGCAGGCCGCATCAAAAGCCGTGTGAACCGCGGTTTCCGAGATGTTTGTCAAATTCAGCGACAATTGAGCCACCCCGTATTCTTCGATGTACCAACCAATGCCTTTGACGCATTTGAGCATTCCCGGCTCGCGAGCGGGCTCGCCATTGGCATCGTTGATCACTTTGCCTGTCAATCCTCCTTCGCGTTTGATCCGACCGTTCTCACGCAGATCAAAAGCCACGGCGTTCGCACGGCGCGTAGATGTGGTGTTGAGGTTCACGTTGTAAGCCACCAAAAAGTCCCGAGCCCCAATCGCTGTTGCTCCAGTACCTCGAGCGCGCTCATTGAATTCGGCAGGGCCAAAGTCAGGGGCCCAATCTGGGTGCGACAGCTTCTCCAAGCCTTCGTATTCTCCTTTGCGACAATGCGCGAGGTTCTGCCTTTGGGGCTGAAGTGCCGCATCCTCGTAGAAATATCCAGGAATTCCCAGCTCCTCTCCGACCCGCTTGCCCAAGGCATGCGCCGCCGCTTTGCAGTCCTCCATGGTCACACCAGCAACAGGAACAAACGGACACACATCCGTCGCTCCCATCCTGGGGTGCTCGCCTTGGTGCTTGGACATGTCGATGAGTTCAGCCGCTTTGGACATCAATCGAAAGGCGGCCTCGACAATGGTCTCGGGCGGCCCCACAAACGTGATCACCGTTCGGTGGGTCGACGCCCCTGGGTCTACGTCCAGCAATCGGACCCCTTCCACAGTCTCCACAACAGAAGCGATTGCATCAATTTTTGCACGGTCACGTCCCTCGCTGATGTTGGGGACACATTCGATAAGTCGGGTGGTCATGGTCGCAGGTTTCGGCTGGCCAAACTACTGCGATTTAATCGCAAGCGGTGCCCCAGTTGGAAAGCAATGACAATAAATCGGCCAACCCCACAACTCCATCTCCATTGATGTCACTTTCACACAAAATGGAGCAGCTCCCATCATCGATCGTGGCTGCAGGCGAGTAGTTGACCGCCTCTGGGTTCAAACAGCCACCCAATACGCAGCTTCCATCATCAAAGGTGGCAGCAGGGTTGTAGTTCATGGCAAAAGAATAGGTGCAGCCCGAAAGCCCGTTCACCACTTCAACCCAAGCTGGAACTGGATCACTGGCGCAACTCAGACCCTGGCTGGTGACGCTCCAGTCGTAGAAAAAATAGTAGTAGCCCAAACCTGCATTGTTGGGAATGGTGGAACCCGTGATGGTGGCCAATTCCCCCATGACGTAGGGATAGTCCATTTCAGAAGACACATTGTCTCGCCACAGTTCAATGTCATCGCCAGACACCATCAACCGGTAGCCTTGTCCCGGATCGAGCTCAAACCCTAAGGGCACATCGTTCCACCCAGACTCCAGCTCAACCTCCAAAGAAGCCACCACCCCCAATTGCGGAACCAAGACTTGAACAACCCTTGGGCCGTCAGAAGAAGCCCGCATGCGCACTTGATTCAGAATCAATGCCTCGTGCACATCAAAAGAGAGGCCATAACTGTCTGAATTGATGAATCCGCCACTGGAGATGTCTTCTTTTCCTCCCTGGACTGTTTCCACATTTCGTTGGGCCTTGGACTGAACCAACCACCCTTGGCTCGCCGCCAATGGACCTGTGCTGAACGTCGCAGACGAAGACAGGAAAGGCCCCAGTTCTGGCGTGGTTCCAGCCAAGATGTCCTCTCCAACGAAAGGAATCAAAGGGTCAAACCAATGCAGCTCGCCATCGTCCAACACCACCGGTTCAAAGGTGTGACCTTGACCCAAGGGCAGAACGACCGGCGCGACGATGGGGTTGGCTGGAGAATCCAACACCACCAAATCAATCGGATCCGACGTATCCAAGTAACCACATGCATTGGTCGTGGTCACCGAAATGGTGCTGGATTCACTCACCCATAAGGTGTCCTCTTGCCCACCATTGGACCATTGGGTGCTCAAAGACGCGCCCTGAACCCACAAGCCGCGAACCCCTCCCGAACAAAACGTACTGGGCCCATCCAACACCACAACAGGTGGAGCAGCCTGCACCACAGACAACGGCACCAAAGGAGAGAGAACCGCACATCCCTCGTTGGAGGTCAACAACGCTTGCACCATTCCGCTTTCGCCAAATGACTGTCCATTGGGACCTTCTTCTCCTCCTGTCCAAGAGCTGGCCGTCCAGCCTTGGGGCACTTCGAACACCACAGTTTCACCTGGACACAATTCCACTGCCGAGGGCCAATTCAACTCCAAGTCCGATGCCGAACAGGAGGACTCCAGCACCGTGTGGTATTGGTCCACATCCGGAGCCTCCAGGACGGTGCGCAATCCGCTGGGCCAGAAAAACTCCACGCTGTCGACCGCTGCATGATCGGCCAAACCAAAATTGAAGGTCAACGGGCCGCAAGAACTGTAGCTGTTGCCCAAGGAACTTTGGTCTGTTCGTACAAAATCTGCAGCGGCATGGACCACCACCCTCGCGCCGGCTGCATCTCGCGGTGACACGACACCCTCGAGTTCAAACCCGATCCAGTGCTGGGTGGTATCGGCATTTAAGAACAACTGACAACCGGGGTTGGAACCGCTCAGGGTGTTCACCACCAGCAGGTCTTCCGTTCCGTTGAAGTCAAAATCTGCAGCCACCGAAGCGTAGCCACTGAATGGGCTCTCCAATGGCGTCCCCTCGGCCACGTCGGTAAAGGTCAAATCTCCCTGGTTGTGGTAGAGCAGATTCAAAAAGGGACTGAACAGGAATTCATTGGCCACATACAAATCGCGCTCGCCATCGTGGTCGTGATCGATGAACACCGTGCCCCAACCCATACCTGCATCTCCCACTCCGGCAGACTCTGTGATGTTGGTGAACGGTTCCACTGTGCCTGAAATGGAGGGTGGCCCCGGGTTCATAAAAAGGTCGTTGGGCAGATTGTTGGAGATGTAGATGTCCATGAATCCATCGTGGTTCAAATCAGCGATGTCCACGCCCATCCCCTGGGCTTCTAAGTCCAACCCCCATTCTTCGGCTTGCTCATCGAATGCGCCTGTGCCATCATTGATGTACAGCTTGTTGGCCTGATTGGCGTCGTGGGTCAAGTAAAGGTCCAGGTCGCCGTCGTTCTCGATGTCGAAAAAGATGGCCCCCATCCCAATCAAGTTGTCGCTGGCCCCTGATGCCAGATAGCCATCGGTGAAGCCTCCATTCCCATCGCCCAGCCAGAGTTCATTTTCGGCACTCATGTTCACCACATAGAGGTCCAACCAACCATCTTGATTCACATCGGCAGCATGGGCTCCACGGCATTGGGCATCGGTGTTGGACCACAAGGCATCGGAGATTTCGGTGAAAGCCCCCCCATCATTCCGCCAGAACCGGTTGGCCTCTCCAGAATTGCAACTGAACAAATCCGGATCGCCATCGTTGTCGAAATCGAAGAAGAGAGATGCCATGGTGAACCCCTCATCTTCCACCCCCAGCTCCACAGGCACAAACTCAGCGCCTCCTTCGTTGCGGTAAAGGGTGTTGGCTGCCAATCGGCTGCCCACATAGACATCCAAATCCCCGTCCAGGTCATAGTCGGCCACGGCCGCTGTGTGGTTCAGGTAATTCCCCAGCAGTCCCGCGTCCACACTGTGGTCGATGAAATTTGGTACTTGCCCCAATGCAGAAGCACAAAAGGCCAGGACGATGATGCTGAAAAAAAAGCGTTTCACAATCGATTCTCGGGCCGACACAAGCGGCAAGGTTGGAACAGATTAAGATACGAAGGGTTCAAGCCACCCAATGTCCACGGAGCAGAACCCGGTCAGCAATGGGGTCTCCAAAGGCGTAGAGCGCTTCATTCACCGAGCCCAGAGGACGGGTGACCATCAAGCTGGCCTCTTGCCCCACAGCCAATCCGCCCACCTCCTTCTGAAGGTTCAGGGCTGCAGCTCCGTTGACAGTGGCTGCGGCCAAAGCTTCAATGGGCTCCAAGCCCATCCGCAAACACCCCAGCGCAGCCGCCAAATGCATGTTTCCTGAAGGAGCTGAACCCGGATTGAAATCGGTGGCGATGGCCAAAGCGCAGCCTGCATCCACCAAGGTTCTTCCCGGTGTGAATGGCAAGTCTAAAAACAAGGAGCACAAGGGCAACGCCACTGGAACCGTTGACCCACTGGCCAACTCAGCCACATCCGAAGCTTCCAGCACTTCCAAATGGTCGACGGACAAGGCCTCCATTTCTACGCAAAGCCCCACGCCCCCTCCTGCGGTGAATTGATTCACGTGGACTTTGGCAGGGATTCCACGAA
>CALKHD010000154.1 GCA_938092195.1 uncultured Flavobacteriales bacterium
AACGAAAGCCGAATTTATATTCGCAAACATCCTCTCATTCTTTGGTCACAATCCAATGCCCTTAAGCAGACTGAGACCCATGTAGAAGCTTACTTTCGCCCCTGCAATGGCCAAGAAGAAAATCATCAACCGTGCCTCGGAGAAATTCCTTGAGGCGTATCTCAATAATCCATCGCCCACCGGCTTCGAAAGCGCAGGTCAAAAGCTTTGGCTTGACTACATCACGCCCTACATCGATGAGCACATCGTGGACACATATGGCACCGTTGTTGGCGTGATCAATCCTGAGGCCGAATACAAAGTGGTCATCGAGGCGCATGCCGATGAAATCAGCTGGTTCGTCCACTATATCACCAGCGACGGGTTCATCTACTTGCGACGCAATGGCGGCAGTGACCATCAAATCGCTCCCTCCAAGCGTGTGGACATCCACACCCCAAAGGGAACCGTCAAGGCGGTCTTTGGCTGGCCTGCGATTCACACCCGGACTGCCGGGAAAGAAGCCGCCCCAACGCTCAAGAACATTTTCTTGGATGTCGGCGCAAAGGACAAGGCTGAAGTGGAAGCCATGGGCATCCACGTCGGCTGTGTGGTGACCTATGAGGACACCTTCACCCTGCTCAACAAGCAATGGTATGTAGGCCGCGCACTCGACAACAGGGCAGGCGGATTCATGATCGCCGAGGTGGCGCGCATGCTGAAAGAAAACAAGGTCAAGTTGCCTTTTGGTCTTTACATCACCAACAGCGTCCAAGAGGAGATTGGCTTGCGCGGCGCGCAAATGATCGCCGAGCGGATTCAGCCCGACGTTGCCATTGTCACTGACGTGACGCACTGCACCCACACACCGATGATGAACAAAATCGAACAGGGAGACGTGGCTGCAGGAAAAGGACCTGGCGTGACCTATGGACCTGCTGTCCAAAACAACTTGCTCCAGCGCATCATCGACACTGCTGAAGACAACAAATTGCCATTGCAGCGCATGGCCGCCAGCCGTTTCACGGGAACGGACACCGATGCCTTTGCCTACTCCAACAAAGGGGTGCCCAGCGCATTGATTTCACTGCCCCTTCGCTACATGCACACCACAGTCGAAATGGTGCACAAGCAAGACGTGGAAGACTGCATCCGCCTCATTTACGAGACCCTGCAGCGCATTGAGCCAGGCGAGGACTTCAAGTACCTCTGATTTCCAATGGCCTCAGGAACACGGGGCGCAAAATGAGCAAAGCCAAGTCCATTCCCATGGGCTTGGCTTTGTTGATTGAACGAAAGGAATCAGGCAGACGCGACTTAGAGGCGGAGCTGCTCCATCCAGCCCCTCAGTTGGTGAATGTCGAGCGGCTTGGGAAGCAGGGCCTCCACAATGGGGTGGCCTTCTGCCCGCTCCAGGTCTGCTCGGTCTAACGAGGCACTCAGCATGAATACGGTGAGGCCCGACAACGCCGTCTTGGGCATCATCTCCATGCGCTCAAGCACCCCAAACCCGTCCATTCCTGGCATCAGGATGTCGAGCAAAATGACCAGCCGACCATCCGCCAAGGGCGAATCTGGGTTCACATCGTTTTCCTCTACTCCCCCATCTGCCATGATGGCTTCCAAGAAACTCGGGCCGTCTTTGAACGACTTCGTTTGGGAGTCCAAAGCAGCCTGAATAAGACGACCATTGACCATGCGGTCAATCTCGTTGTCGTCTACAATCCAGAATTCTGCGGGTTTCAACATGTCTTGAATATCGGAAACAGAACCTAAACCCTCTGTAGGAAAGACTCCCGTACTTATTTGCTCCGTGAATTTTGCAACTCCACCCACCTGCCATAGCGGATGCGCTCCTCCATCATCCTGCCCTTGAGAAGCGAAAGCTCTTGGGCAACGTTGTTGGCCTCATGCCCTGAATTCAAATCCGCAGTCAATCGATCGAGGTCGCCCACAAATCCATCCATGGCCGCCAAAACCTGCTGGCCTTCTTGAGCGTTGTTGACCCGAGATCGGTTCAAGTCATAACCCGCTTTGATCACGTTCCGCAACTCCTCTTCGTTCCAAGGCTTGGAGACAAATCGATAAACCTGACCCTTGTTGATCGCATCCACCACAGCATCGGTGTCCGCATAACCCGTCACCAAGACCCTGGACACATCTGGGTGGTCGGGCATGATGAGTTCAAAAAACTCTACCCCACTGATGCGCGGCATGCGCTGATCGCTCAGCACCACATGAAACTCCGCATCGTCCAACATGCGCACCGCCTTGTGGGGCTCATTGCAGGTGTGAACCTCAAAGTCACGGCGAAAAGCCGCCTTGAACGAGAACAAGTTGGGTTCCTCGTCATCGAGATACAAAACGCGTATGGTTTCCTCTGTCATGCTTTCAGTTCAATGCAAAGTCAGGCAGCCTCCGTCTTGGTTTGCGCCTCATCGGTGATGGGAAAGGTCAGAATGAATGTGGTGCCATCCCCCATGGTGCTCTCCACCTCCACTTCGGCGCCGTGGTCGTCGAGAATGCCCTTGACAATGCTCAAGCCCAAGCCCGTTCCCTTGCCCACATCTTTGGTGGTGTAGAAGGGGTCGAATACCCGCTGACGCGTCTCCTCATCCATGCCTGTGCCATTGTCCTGAACCCTCACCTCCAAGGCGTTCACACCTTCACCCATAGCCTTGAGGTGCTTCAATTCCACCCGCACGCTGCGCTGCTCAGCATCCGACCAGCGACTCTCCGTGGCTTGAACGGCGTTCACCACAATGTTCATGAAGACCTGACTCAATTTTCCGCTTTGACACCACAGCTCCGGCAGGTTTTCCTCGAAGGTCACTTCGATTTTCGCCTTGCTTCTTGCGCGGTTCCCCAACACTGTGATGCTGGCTTCCAGCAATTCTGCCAGAGAGGCCTTCACGGGCTTGTCACCATCCATTCGTCCAAAGACCCTCAAGCCACCGACAATTTTTGTGGTGCGATCGGCGCCCTCCAAAATGCCCGCCACCAATTGCCGGCTTTCCTCTTTCAAAAAGTCCAAGTCCAATTTCCTGGACTTCTCCGCGGCAGCTTCGGCCATGGCTTGGGCGCCGTGGGCCCCTTCTGCCATGGCGGCAAACGCCTCGGAGTAGGCGTCGACAATCTCGATGAGCTCTTCGATGTCCCTCCGCAGCGATGTGGCATTGCTTTGGACATAATTGATGGGGTTGTTGAGCTCATGGGCAATGCCCGCTGTCATTTGACCCAAAGACGCCAACTTTTCGGTTTGAATCAACTGGTCTTGGGCGCCCTTCAATTCATCCAACGCCCCCGACAATTCTGAGTTCGCTTGACCCAGAGCCTCGGTGCGGTGCTGGACCCGCATCTCCAACTCGGCATTCTGCTGCTTCACAATGCGCTCGTTTTCCAAAGAGGCCGCCAAGGCTTTGGCGTTGGCCGCATCTGACGACCGCTTGAGCAAGTTGATCCTGTTGCCCAAGGCAAAGCTGAGCAACAGCATTTCGAAGACCGTGCCCAGGGGCAGAAACAGAGCCGTTACAGGGGTAGAAGGCAAGACCCCAAAATCTCGAAGCGCTTGTGTGGTGACGGCCACCAAAAAAATGAGCCATGCCACAAAAAACCAGAGGGCCGATGTGTTTCCCCGCCGCCAGCTGATCAATGACAACACGATCATCGCAGGCGCAGACAACGCCCCCAAATTGACCAAGTTGTACGCCAAAAGGGGCTGATTCAACAAGGCCGCCAGCATGGCCGAAGCATAGATGACCAAAAGGCCTTGAATCCAACGGTTCCACTTCGGGGTGTACCGCCTGACCTCCAAAAATTCTCGGGCAAAAATCAGCGCTGCCAGCCCCGATGACGCACCCATCATCGTCAAACCATTTCTGGCCATCCAAGGAATGTGCCCCCAAATCAAGCGGTCGTAGCCATTGAAACTCCACTGCACCAATCCCACTGTGAGCACAACCAACACATAACTGAAATAAGCCTGCTGCCCAGTGCTGAATGCCAAAAAGCAATTGTAAATCAGGATGGCCAACACGATGCCTGTGTACAGGGCCAACGCCAAGTCTCGCTGCACCCGCATGGTCTTGACACGGTCCACTTGGGTCAAGGTGAATGGCAGAACCAATGGCTTTGTGCTCCTCACCCTGAACCACAGCTCATGGTTCACATTCAAAGGCAAATTGAAGGTGGGAATCAAGTCCTCCGTCTTGCCATAAGCCGCACCTGACCGCTGACGTCCAAGCACCCTTGGGCCATCCAAGATCACGGCATCGATGGAGTCCACCGTCGGATTGTCGAGGATGATGCGTGCATTCCTTGGGGCACCTTGCCAACCCGAAACCTTCACCCAGTAAGCTGAATTGCGCATGCCCAAATTGGGCTGTTCTCCTTTCAAAGGCTGCAAAAGTTGCGACCGTAAATGGACTTCATCGGGCCTAAGCGTTCCGTCCACATCCTCCAGGGCCACCAGATCTAAAGCGTCTACTTTTCGTTCAGTTGACCCCTCCGAACACCCCTGTAGACCCCAGGTGAACGCCAGGGCAATCCACACCCATCCCCGCATGCGTCCGTATATCGGACGAGTACCCATTAGGCGATGTGGTTCTCCACCCGGTAATGGATGCGGTGGAAACGACCGTCCATGCTGTGCGTATGATTGGGCTCTTCTGCAGCCCGACGCGCCATCAATTGCACATCTTCTGCGGCATCAT
>CALKHD010000155.1 GCA_938092195.1 uncultured Flavobacteriales bacterium
GTCAGGATGGGGCAGCAGGTCGCGGTCTTGTTTGGAAATGATGCTGCAGGCATCGAAGTAGTTGGGCATGCGGTGCTCATACCTCAGCAACCTGCGCCCTTCTTCGCGCAGCAATGGACGTTTCCAAAAGGAGGCGCGCTCAGCTTCTCTCTCAGCTCCAGCGTGAAGCGTGTCCATGATGTCGAGCACATGGGGAACCTCATCGAGGTCCTTGACGTACTCCGCAGTGCGCACCATTTGAGCCAGCAGCACATCGGGTTGGCGAGAAAGAATCGATGTCCGCATGCGCCTCATTTGTTTCCTTTCCGTGAACAACAGCACTTGAAATGGGCGGCGCGAAAAGGGCGCCCAAAGCATTCTGAACGCTGCTTTCAAGCGGCTCAGGCGATAGATGGACAGTTGGTTGCAACGCCCTGACAGTTCACTTTGCATCTCAGTTGAGATGTGCTGAAAAGTCAAGCAATGCAAATCGATGTCAAAGTGCTCATGGAGAACTTCGAGCTGATGAAAGATGCGAAGTCGGTCGCCTTTGTTCAGTGGCAAAGGGAACCGGGGTGTCACCACCGCCAACCTCGGACGATCCATTTCAGGATTGGACATGCTTGGCGTAAAATTCCAGCAAGTCGTTTCCGATTTTCTTCAAGTCAAAACGGTGTTCGATGGCCTTGATGGAACTGACGCGCATTTGCTCCAAACGCTCAGGAGATTCAATCAAATCGGACAAGCGCTGCGCCATGTCCTCTGGTTTGGAGTGCAGAATGCATTCTTGGTCTTCCATGTCAAGGCCCGAAGCCCCGACGAGGGTGGTGGCCACAGGAATCCCTTTGGCCATGGCCTCTACGATTTTGACCCGGATACCGGCTCCTCTCAATAGAGGAACCACGAGCAAATCAAATTGGGCGGAAAATTCTTGGGCGTTGGGCACTTCCCCGTGGTTAAACACCCGCTCCAGACCCAAATAAGCGCTGGGCCTCAGGCCTTTTCCGGCCAAGTGCAGTTCGACGTGGTCAAATTTCTTGCTCAAAACCGGCCACACGGTTTCCACAAACCAATCAATGCCTTCTCGGTTGGGCGCCCAGTCCATGGCGCCCAAGTGAAACAACTTAAACGTGCTGTTGGATCGGGGAACGGGCTTTGTAGAGGAAGGGGCCGGACTTAGTTTCTTGGTGCCAAATCCGGCGACATGGAGGGGGCCATCGAATCCCCAATCCCGATATCCTTTGGCTTCTTGTCCGCTGATGGACACAATGGCATCCACTTCCTTTAGGATGTCTTTCTCGTATCGCTCAAGGGTCTTCGTGAGGTGGCGAAGAATCAAACGGCTCATGGGATTGTGGCTCGCTTTCCACTGTTGTTCCCAAATCTGGAATTCATGGTTGTGGCTTCGCAGCGAGATCAATGCGTTCGGCGCATGCTGCCGAACGACATCGATGTAAGGAGTCGTGTACAAGCTCTCCATGTGGACCACGTCGTATCTCCTTCTGGAGAGCACGCGCTTGATGACCATGGCAAAATGGTGGGCGTAGAAACGCGAGATGTTGTACGAGTCGCCGTTCAAGAGGGCGATGTATGCATCACGGAAGTCGAGCTTGGTCTCGATTTTAACCGCCTCAATGCCCGTGCTCTGGATGTATTCCGGTTCGAGCAAGTCCACCTGGAAGGGATGCTTCGTTGTGGAAGCGGAAATCACTTTGACTTCGGCGCCGTTTTCAATGAGCCCTTGGGTCATCGCATCCATGGCCAAGCAACCTCCGTCTATGGAGGGTTGTGGTGGCTTGTGACAAATCTGGAGGATGCGCATGAGTCAGAAGCAAATTTACCGGGGCCGACCCAAGCGTGGAAATGGAATCCATGTTCGTTCATTGGCCGCCCTCCATTGTAACAAAATGGCTGCAGGAACCATCACAATCGTGCCCAGCCACATGCCCCAAGCAGGCGACAAAGCACCGCTTCGAACCATTCGCTCACCCATGATGGTCACCACATAATAAGCCACAAAGAGAAGGATGGCGAGCACCGTGGGCAGGCCAAGCCCGCCCTTTCTGATGATCGCTCCGAGGGGAGCGCCGATGAGAAACAAAAGGATGCAGGCGACGGCCAGGAACAACTTCCGATGCCATTCAATGGCATGCCGATCGGCCAAGGTTCGTTTTGACTGGCGGTCATCCATTTGGTTTTGCGCTGTTTGGACTGTGTTGCGAATCATATCCCTGGCTCCATCAAACACCCTGCGCTCTGCTGAGGGCCCCAATCTGGCCAGCCAGTCTGGATGAATTCTGGAGGTGTCTGCGGAGAAAACGGAGGGTTCATCGGGCGATGAGCGGTCCAAGCTGCGCCGTCCAAAATCCCCCATGGCAGCAGCGGCCTGGGTTCTTTGTCTTTCCAATGAGTCGATGGCCAAATGAAGTTGACCCAAGCTCATCATTTCGTAAGCCCTTTTGAACAAGGCTTCATCGGCCTTGGCAAAATCAAGGCTGCTCAAGTCAATCCGAATCCGTTGGTTTTGAAATTGAGTGGTGAGGTGCGGAAAAGTTCTGTCTCGTTGGCGAACACCGGGCTCCATGCGCTCCTCATAGCTCCACCCATTTTGGAGGTCCAAATGAAGGAACCGTCCCGTCCTCGACGTTTTCATGGTGCCCGATTCAGCACGAATCACCAATCCTGCGCCCTCTCTGCCGCCACCGTGTTGGTGGATGATGACGCCGTTGAGTTCACCGGTTTCCTTTTCGACGGAGCTGGCTCGGATGGCATATCCCTCGATGCCATTGTAAAACACGCCGTCTTCCAAATTCAGCGTTGGCTTCTTTTTGGTGACACTGTACAAGAGGGTTCTGAACTTCAAGTTGGCCACAGGCCAGGCGTAATTGGCAAACAACAGTGACAGGCATGCCACCAGAGACATCGTCACCAAAAGCGGCCTCAAAATTCGGCCAAGGCTCATGCCCGAGGACTTGAGCGCGGTGAGCTCTTCGTGCTCTGCCAAACTGCCCATGGTCATGATGCTGCTCATCAATATGGCCAGTGGCAGGGCCAAGTTGACGAGCCTTGCAGAGGCATAGAGCAACAACTCCAAAACCACATGGGTGGCCAGGCCTTTGCCAATCAACTCATCCGCATACACCCACAAAAACTGCATGTCCAAAAAGAACAGCGCCACGAGGAAGGTGATGACGAAGGGCCCAATGAATGAGCGGATGAGGAGTTTGGTTGTGCGCTTCAATGGAGGGTGTTGTGGGAGACATTCCACAGTTAGGAACGTCAAAACAACATTTTGAAGGTGCAAGATTGCCTATTTTTCGCGCTCGAACGGCCAACTGATGCACAACGATTCCAACACTTCGGGCTCTTTTTCTTCCCGACTCCTTCCTTTTTTCATGTTCACGGCGATGCTCGTGGGTTGCGCAGCCCCTGCTGCGGACTTCGGTTCCGATTCGGAACCAGCTGATCCAGTGGCCGCTTCGGCCAGTGAACCCGATGCCAACGGTTTTGTCTGGCAGACAGAACAGTTTGCCGATTTGAAGATGATCCGCTACCAAGTTCCAGGGTGGCAACAATTGTCGGATGACCAGAAAAAGCTGACGTATTGTCTGACCCAAGCTGGCTTGAGTGGGCGGGACATCATGTATGACCAAAACAACCGATACAACCTCAGGGTGCGTCACATGATCGACAAGGCCCATGAGGGCTTCTCTGGAGACAAGACCACCAAGGGCTGGGAACGGTTCAGCACATTCGCCAAAAGGGTTTGGTTCTCCAATGGCATCCACCATCATTACTCAAACGCCAAGATTGTGCCTGAGTGCAGCCGTGAATATTGGGAAATGGTCATGGGCAAGAGTGGTGTCACCATGGACGCCGATTTGAATGAGGCGCTCGATGCTTTGTACGACCCTGAGCGCGAGACCAAGAAAGTGGAGCTCAGCGCAGACAAAGGATTGGTGGAAGCCAGTGCGGTGAACTTTTATGGGCCTGGCGTAACCACTGCAGAGGCTCAAGCTTATTTCGATGGATATGCTGTGGACCGCAATAAGCCCGTTGAAAAAGGGTTGAACAGCCGACTCGTCAAAGACGAAGCAGGGAATATCGTCGAACAGACTTACAAAGTAGGCGGCCTTTATGGCGACGCGTTGGAGAAAGTCTGCTACTGGTTAGAGATGGCCCAGAAGTATGCCGAAAATGACAAGCAAGCCGCTGCCCTTCGTCATTTGGTGGACTACTACCGCACAGGGGACCTGGAAAAGTGGAGCTTGTACAACATTAACTGGGTCAAGGACACAGAGGGCGACATCGACTACATCAACGGATTTGTGGAGGTCTACAACGATCCCCTGGGATACACTGGAAGCTATGAGACCGTGGTTCAAATCAAGGATTTTGAAGCCTCAGAGCGGATGGCCGTGATGATGGACAATGCGCAGTGGTTCGAGGACCACATGCCGTTCATGGATGAGCACAAAAAGGAAAAAGTGGTCGGCATCACCTACAACGTGGTGAACGTCGTGGGCGAAGCTGGTGACGCTTCTCCAAGCACACCCATCGGGGTAAACTTGCCAAACGCCAACTGGATCCGGACCATTCATGGCTCCAAAAGCGTGAGCCTTGGAAACATCATTGATGCCTATGACAACGCAGGCGGAGGTGGCCTTACAGATGAGTTCGCTTTCGATCAGTCCGAGCGGCTTCGCGCCCGTTCACACGGCATGTTGGCCGGTAAAATCCACACTGCATTTCACGAGGTAATTGGACACGCCAGTGGTCAACTCGAGGAGGGTGTCAATGAGCCTGCGAGTACCATTAAGGAATATGCGAGCACCTTGGAAGAGGGGCGTGCTGACTTGGTGGCGCTGTACTTCATGCTCGATGAAAAGCTCATCGAACTGGGCTTGACCAAAAATTTGGAGACGGGCCGCTGCGAGTACGACAGCTACATCCGCAACGGCATGTTGATGCAGTTGCGCCGCCTTGACTTGGGCGCTGACATTGAAGAGGCCCACATGCGGAACCGCGCATGGGTGAGCCACTGGGTTGTGGAGAAAGCCAAGGAGAACGAAAGCATCCGCGAGGTGGTGCGAGAAGGCAAGACGTTTTACAACATCGAGGATTACGAGGCTGTCCGGGCATTGT
>CALKHD010000156.1 GCA_938092195.1 uncultured Flavobacteriales bacterium
CGTCCGACAATGAGTTGGCATGGGAATACAGAACCCCACTGCTTCAAGGTGCACCTGTGGAGCAAGGCACAGAGCTACAGTTGAACAACAACCTCACCTTCCGGGCGGAGCGTTACCCAGCTCAATTTCCAGCCTTTAACGGTCAAGACTTGTCGTCGGGAGAGGCCGTAGAAATCAACCCAACCCCTCTGGAGGTTTGCCAAGGAGTGCTTTGTGAGAACGAACTCGCGTGCAACTATGGAGAGGATGGCGAATGTACCTATGTGGACACCGACATCGATGTCGCTGGGGCCTTCATGCTCGGGCTGGTGGACACCGTTCTTTGCTCCGAAGGCTACGAAGTCACCGACGACGGGTTCGTCACATTGGTTCCCGGCACCGGCGGACAGGATGCGGGGTATGAATGGTTCATCACGCCTGAAGTCGCAGACCTCATGCTGGCCTCAGGTTTTGAGATCTTGTACAACGACCTGACCTCCCAAAGCGTCTATGTCTGCGGCAATGAGCTGACTGTGGTGAGTGGATTCTTCGGCGACACCACAGTGTCGACTTACGATGGCACGGGTTGGTATTGGCCCCTTTACGATGGTTACATCGCGCCTGCCAGCAACTTCGAACCGGGTTGCAATGACCCCGAATACTGCAACTTCGACCCTTGCGCCCTGCCCGATTCCACCCTGTGCACCGTGCTTGAATTGCTGGCAGAATCCAACACGACCAACGGCATGGTTACCACAGAAGCGGTGGGCGGAACAGCACCATACACCATCATTATTCTGGACGAAAACCTACAAGACTTGGGCTTCCCGGTTGCGGAATCCGATGACCCAACTTCTATTTTTGTAGGGTTGCCTGACGGCACCTATTGCTTGGAAATCACAGACGCTTCAGGCTGCTCTGCCATCTCCTGTGTGACCGTCGGCCCAATGGGTGTGGAAGACTTGAATCCTGCTTCATTGCATCTGCACCCCAACCCTGCATCTGAAGCCGTTCAATTGGAATTGCCCGCGGCGTGGGAAGTCCAAGCTTTGGTCATTCGCGACGCGGCGGGGCGCGAAGTGGCTTGGCCGGCAGTCACTTCACGGACCAACGTGTTGAACATTGGCAACCTTTCGGCTGGCGTCTACTTGGTGGAAGTCCGTCACCTTACTGGAACCGCAGTGGAGCGGTTGGTCGTTCGCCGTTAAAGCCAGCTAACTTCGACTGAAGATGCAAGAAGACACCATTCTCATCACCCGAGCTGGAGGGGTCATGACCCTGACCCTGAATCGACCCTCGGCGTACAACAGCTTTACCAGACCCATGGCCAAAGCATTGCAGCAGGGACTGGACACAGCATCTTCAGACGACAGCATTCGGTGTGTGGTTATCACGGGAACCGGCAAGGCTTTTTGCGCCGGACAAGACTTGAAGGAGGTCACGGCAGATGACGCTCCGCCGTTGGAGGACATTGTCGGAGGAAGCTACAACGTCATGATCCGCAAAATGCGCGCTTTGGCCAAGCCTGTCATCACTGCGGTTAATGGGGTGGCAGCTGGCGCCGGAGCCAACATCGCCCTGGCCGGAGACCTTTGCGTGGCTGCCGAAGACGCCAAATTCATTCAGGCGTTCTCCAAAATCGGCCTGATCCCCGACAGCGGTGGCACTTGGATGCTCCCCAAACTGATTGGCCTACAACGGGCCACAGCCCTGGCCTATTTGGGAACCCCTGTTGCAGCACCTGAGGCTGCGGCGATGGGCATGATTCACCGCTCCATTCCCAATGAAGAATTTGTTGCAGAGGTGACGGCCTTGGCCGAAAAACTGGCCGCCATGCCAACCCGTGGACTGGCCCTGACCAAACAGGCCTTCAACCGAGGCTTTGAGCAAAGCATGGACGCCCAACTCGAGACCGAAATGGAACTTCAAGCCGCAGCCTCGCGTACACATGACTTCGGGGAAGGGGTTTCCGCGTTCTTGGAAAAGCGCAAACCCACCTTCAAAGGAAACTGAACATGGCTCAGAATGCATGGATTTGCTGTGAAGACCGCCTGCCAGAAAATGGGCAGCGCGTCCTTGGCGTTGTGCCGGGCAATGAAGTGCTACTGCCTGGCAAAGCCAGCTTTGAAATAAGAGATGTTCTCGTGCTTCGATTCATGGAGAATTTCTTTGCTGCACAGGCAGACAAAGCGAACGTCCATGGGCGACACTTTTGGTCTGGCGAAGGCGCTTCCAACCAATACTTCGAAGCTGTGACCCACTGGATGCCCGTGCCCGAAGCGCCTCCCGCTCCATTGAGCGAAAAAGAATAACGACCGAGAGCTTTTGGAGGCCTACTTCCCTTGAATGGGAAAGAATTGTCCTGCCACACCCACAAATCGACGGCTTTCCCCGGCCATGTCGATCGTGTACACGGAGGCCACTTTTAGGTCCACCCGTTCAGTGATTTGGCTGGCAGCTGCGCTCGCAATTTGACCCAATCCTTTGCGAAGCTTCTGGCCAAATTCAGTTTCTCCAGGCGCATCATCTGCCAGCTCATCCTGGACATACTGAGCCAAGTACACCGAAAAGTCCTCTGAATCGGGATTGGTGCAATAGAGTGCTCCGCCGGACAGAACCAACAAAAGGATGAAGTTGCGTAGAAATTTCATGTGCGTTGATTGAGGATTTGGAAGGCCTGAACCGCATAAAGGGCGGCCGTTTCTGTGCGAAGACGGTGTTCGCCAAATGTCACAGCAGTGAATCCAGCCTCGGCGAACATTTGGATTTCTGAAGGCGTAAAGTCTCCCTCTGGGCCGATGGCCACGGCTGCATCTCTTCCTGCTGGCAAAGCGCCGACGATGGATTGCCGCTTCCACTCAGGGTGCTCGGGAACAGGGCAATGGGCCAAGCCTTTCCAGCTGTCTTCATCCAAACCTGTCAAGGCTTCGGACAAAGGCAAGGCTTCCTTCAATTCAGGCAGCCATGCGCGCCGAGATTGCTTCATGGCCTCCACCAAGGTTCGTTTCCAGCGGTCGTGCTTTTCTACCCGGCGCTCGCTTCTGGAGGTCCAGATGGGTTGAATCCGACTCACCCCGCATTCGCAGGCTTTTTCCAAGAACCACTCAAAACGATCGGTGTGTTTGGTGGGGGCCACCAACAAGGTGAGTCGAGGCGAATCGGGCGGATGGCATTGTGGCTGACCCACTTCCAACAGCACCTGCTTTTTGTCTAGCGAAACAACTTCCGATGAAAACACCGCGCCTTGCCCGTCCACCAACTGCACCCTGTCTCCCGGTTTCGCCCGCAAGACCTGAACCAAATGCCTGGCTTCTTCTTTGCCGAGAGAATGGATCCCGGGCTGAACCTCTGGTGCGAAAAATCGACGCATGTCACAAAGAAAAAGCGGCGGGAAGTCCGTGAGACATCCCGCCGCTTTCAGCATCCACAATCTGTGGTCAGTTCACGACCATCATCACTTTTGGAGTTGCAGCCAGGACGTCGTCAGAGACCCCTGAAGCAAATCCAGCAAAATTTTCATTGAACCGGTTGGCCAAATCGTCGGCTTGCTCGTCGAATGCTTGACCGTCTGCCCAAGTCGACCTCGGGCTCAAGAGTCCTGCATCCACCCCGGGTGCCTGGAGTGGGACTTCCCACCCAAAACGCTCACAACGGCGATAATCCACCGAATCCATGCTTCCATCCAAGACTGCATTCAACAAAGAGCGCGTGTTCTTCAATGACATGCGAGAACCTATTCCGTGCGGACCTCCCGTCCACCCTGTGTTGACCAACCAGACTTTGGTTTTGTGCGTTGCGATTCGTTCGCCCAGCATGTCTGCATATCGACCGGGATGCAATGGCAAAAAAGGAGCGCCGAAGCAGGCGCTGAACACCGCTTTGGGTTCATTAACTCCATCTTCTGTTCCCGCCACCTTCGCGGTGTAACCACTGATGAAGTGGTACATGGCAGTGGGGGCATCGAGTTTTGCCAAGGGGGGCAGAACGCCGAATGCATCACAGGTCAAGAAAAAGAGATGGTCTGGATGTCCTCCTTGTGCCGATGGCTTGGCACCCTGAATGTGGCTCAACGGATAACTCACCCTCGTGTTCTGAGTGGTGCTGGCATCGCTGTAGTCCGGAGTCACGCCATCGGGGCCAAAGCCAATGTTTTCCAGGACAGCTCCGTGGCGAATGGCATTGAAGATGTCGGGCTCACGCGTTGGATCCAGGTCGATGGTCTTGGCGTAACAGCCGCCTTCGAAATTGAAAACCCCATCGGCTCCCCAACCGTGTTCATCATCTCCAATCAACAGGCGATTGGGGTCACTTGAAAGCGTGGTCTTTCCAGTACCTGACAGCCCGAAGAAAACCGCAGTGCTTCCGTCCTTGCCCTCGTTCGAAGAACAGTGCATGGGCAGCACATCCGCTTCCGTCGGCAGCAGAAAATTCATGGCGCTGAACATCCCTTTTTTGATCTCTCCGGTATACCCAGTCCCTCCAATCAAAATCCGCTTGTGGGTGAAATCCAAGACGGCAAAATTGGACTGTCGCGTGCCGTGAAGCTGAGGATCAGCCTTGAAGCCCGGTGCACAAATGATGTGCCATTCCGGCTGAAAGTCTGCTGACTCCTCGGCGCTGGGACGCAGAAACATGTTGTAGGCAAACAAATTCGACCAGGACTTTTCGGTTAGCACCCTCAGGGCCCTGCGGTGTTGTGGGTGAGACCCCACAAAAGCGTCTCGCGCATACAGCCCCTTGCCATCCAAATAGGTGGTCAGGTCCTTGTGCAACTGTTCTGAATGGCTGGCTGAAATGGGTCGATTGATGTCTCCCCACCACACTTCATCTTGTGTGATGTCGTCTTTGACAATGAATCGGTCTTGAGGACTTCGCCCGGTAAAACGCCCCGTTTCAATGGCCAGCGCACCTGTTGAAGTTAATCGGCCTTCTCCGGCCAAAAGCACCCGCTCAATGAGCTGGGAGGGGGCAAGATTCCACCAGATTTGTCTGGCTTTCTTCAATCCACTTTGAGCCAAATCCGGACGGAATGGCGTGTTTCCTTGATGTACCATGATGTCGGGCTGATCATTGCGAGCCTTCTCTGCAAATATAAACCTTCAGCCCTTCCAGCACACGGAGAACTTGTTGTCGGAATCTTGGTCTTTATTCAAACAGAGCCTTGAAAAAAGATCACCTGGCCCTCCATATGGACCGCACCCATTGAATCCAGCCACCCATCATCAAGACCCCTCCGACGGGCGTCAAAGGCCCCAGCCAAGATGCCTCAATCCCACACGCTCCAAGTCCTACAAGCGCAAAAATGCTGAGTGAAAACAAGGTTGTTCCCAAGGCCACCCACCCCATGCCCGAGGTCTCGCCAAAAGAGGAGGCAGCCATCATTCCGCACCCCATCCAAAGCAAGTATTGCGAAGCGGTTTGAAATGCACCCAATGCATCAGGCTCCAGCGCCCCCTTCAGAGCATGGGCACCGAAGGCACCCGAAACAATGCCCAAAATCAAAAAGCAACCGGCCCTGACTGCGTGAGCAGATGCAACTGTAAGACGATTTTTGGGGTTCTGATTTTGGCTTTTCATCTGCGGCTAAATTGCACAGAATAGAGCGACCCTAAACATGCGATTCCTTCCCCACCTCATTTTGCCCCTCATGTTCTTGGCACTGACCTCCTGTTCTTCTGAACCGGATGCCACCCAACCGAAGTCGGGCGAAAAGTCAACCCCTGTAGCACCAGCATCAAATGGGGTTTCTAAAAAGAGAGCCTACACCGAGGAAGAGTTGAATCGGCCGTTCAGCACCGTGAGCCCTTGGCGATACATCTTCACAAGCCCAGATGCCATCTACTTCAAAAAAATGGTAACGACCTCGTCCCATTCGAAGACCGTTCACAGCGCTGGCCACACCCTTTTGGTGCCGCGCGATCAAACTTTCCTCAACAACAAAACCTGGAAAGACATCATGGAGCCGGAGAACCTGGATGTACTCGACCGTTTTGTTGCCGCACACATCATCAAAGGAATCCAAAGCCCCAAGGGAATCGAAGGGGTCTATGAGGATTTAAATGGCAACACCATCGCAATCGAGACCAACGCGGAGGGCGAGCAAGTGTGCGGTGGAGCAAGGTTGCTCGGCCAAGTGGTCGAAACCGACAATGGATTGGTCATTCCGGTCATGGGCATGGTGGAAGACTTCGATTGGAATTGACCCAAGAGGCCACATCCTCTTGTCACCATTTCGAAACGCACTCGGTATAACTTGTATGAACTCTATTGAAACCCGCTCATTCTTTCGAATGCGCAGCGCTATTGCCCTCTTCTGCCTTATTGGCGGCACCGCACAAGGCCAAACACTGCCCGATTTTGGCCGTTGGGACACTGTGGCTGTTTATGGCGAGACGGGTGAGGCCATGACCCACCCATGGACGGGAGGTATCACGGCCCCTCAATTCTCTGCTGCGGACCTCGATGGAGACGGAATCGAAGATTTGTTGGTCTTTGACCGAAGCGGGCACCGCATGCTGCCCTTTCAAGGGTGCACTTCAGAGTCAGTTCTGGACAGCATTGTATACCTGTATCGACCCGATTGGCGGTCAGCTTTCCCCACCGACATCCGCAACTGGGCCCTCCTTCGAGATGCCAACTGTGATGGCGTAGCCGACCTCTTCCACAACAGCCAAAGCGGCTTTCGAATTTGGTATGGAGAATACATGGACGGCCTGGTCGGGTTTCCGAACGCCCCAACCACCAATGTCTTCGGGAACTGGGACTTTGGAACGGGGGACCAAGTCCTGCCTCTGATTTGCCTGAACTCTGACATTCCCGCCTTGGACGACTTCGACAACGACGGCGACCTGGACATGGTGACCTGGACGGAAACCTCCTCTTCACTATACGCCTACACTGGACGGGGAGCCACAGAGGGTTCCGTGGGCTGCGGAGACACGCTGATTTGGGACGTCACCAACCGCTGCTATGGGATGCTCAATGAAGCCTCCGAAAACAACGACCTGTTCATTGGAGAAGACCACACTTGCGGTTTCAATGTGGCTGACCCCAGATTGGAGACCGAGGATTCAGAAGCACCCATGCGGCATGCAGGAGGCACCACGGCCTTGCTGGAGCTGGACGGGGATGGCCATTTGGACTTGCTTCTGGGTGACGTGTCTTACTCTTCTCTGACCGCCTGTTACATGGCCGATGCCCAAGACGGCCAAGACAGCACCACTTCCACCAACGACACCTGGCCCGCTGACCTCGGAGGTGTGGCGCTTGACCTCCTCAGGTTCCCCGCTGCTTACCCTCTGGATGTAGATCAAGATGGCAACCGAGACTTGATCCTGGCCGTGAATGAGACCTTCGAAATTGATGGCCGGCGTGGGGCATGGCACTACCGCAATGACGGCACCGACCAAGCCCCCATTTGGTCCCTGCAGAGCAGGGATTTTCTGCAAAACCAGATGATTGATCTTGGGCGAGGGGCCTATCCTGCGTTTACCGACTTCAATCAAGATGGCCTTCTCGACATGGTGGTCTCGTGCAAGGAGCGGTACCTCGGTCCCGGAAACACCCCTTCTCTGCTCTCCCGGTTCCAAAATGTGGGAACCGAATCGGCTCCTGCTTTTGCCCAATTGGACACCAATTGGCTGTCGATTCCGACTTACGGGGTGGAAAGTGTTTCAGCTGCATTCGGCGACCTCGATGGAGACGGGGACGATGAACTCCTTCTCGGAGATGAATTGGGGTACCTGCACCTGTGGACCAACACAG
>CALKHD010000157.1 GCA_938092195.1 uncultured Flavobacteriales bacterium
CGTTCATATTTGCCATCGACCAAATCTTCAAGCATGCGACCATACTTTGGGTCCTGGGCTTGGGTCTCAGTAACCGACATCATTAGACTCCCGATCAAGACAATCAGGGAAAAGAGGAGGTGATTTCCTTTCATGGTTGGGAAAGGTAGGAACACAACGGCAATTCAAGGGTTTACAATGGGGTGGAAGAATCGCCAAAGCGTGTCAATAAATCCATGAGAGAGATGAAGTCCTCTGGTGGGCTGGTGGAAAAGGGAGTCGCCTTTTTCGAAAGCCGCGGTTGGGAACCTTTTCCCTTCCAAGTCAACGCATGGCAACATTTTGAAGAAAAGGGCGATGCTCTGATCAATGCACCAACGGGAAGCGGGAAGACCTACAGCGCGCTGGTTCCGGCTGTTTTGGGAGGAGGAGAATCAGGCGGATTGAGGGTGCTGTGGATCACGCCAATTCGCGCATTGGCCAAGGAAATCCAAGGTTCTGCATCCCGTTTGATTGAATGGCAGGACAAGGGCTGGTCGGTCGGTGTCAGAACTGGGGATACACCTGCTTCTGAAAAGCAGAAACAAGACAAACGGATGCCCGAAGTCTTGATTACCACTCCGGAGAGTTTACATGTTATGCTGGCCAAGAAAGGCGCCGCAAAGAGATTTGGGGGACTCAAAGCCATGGTGGTCGACGAATGGCACGACTTGTTGGGCAACAAAAGAGGGGTTCAGATTGAATTGGCCCTGTCTCAGCTCAAGGCATTGGCTCCAGATCTGCGGATTTGGGGAATATCGGCGACCATTGGGAATCTTGAAGAGGCCAAAGAGGCCTTGATGGGGACGGACCGGTCTTCTAACGCCCAAGTCATACGTTCGGACTTGGCCAAGAAAATCTCGGTCAACAGTCTCATGCCAGAAGCTTTCGAACGCTTGGCATGGTCGGGACACCTTGGGGTGAAGTTGCTTGAGCAAGTGGTGGGCATCATCCGCAAACACTCCAGCACACTTGTGTTTACCAATACGCGCGCTCAAGCTGAAATTTGGTATCAGAAGATTTTGGATGAACACCCTGAATTTGCCGGTGTCATTGCCTTGCATCACGGAAGCATCAGCAAAGAGCTTCGGTTTTGGGTCGAGGACGCTCTGTATGACGGCCGTTTGAAAGCGGTGGTGTGCACGAGCTCACTGGATTTAGGGGTGGACTTTCGACCGGTCGAAGCCATTGTCCAAGTGGGAGGTCCCAAAGGCGTGGCTCGTTTTGTTCAACGTGCAGGCCGCAGTGGACATCAGCCGGGAGCGGAAAGTCGGATTCATTTCTTGCCGACGTTTGGTCTGGAGTTACTCGAGGCTGCGGCATTGCGAAACGCGATCGATGCAGGAGAGATTGAGCCGCGAAGGCCCATGGTTCGATCGTTTGATGTGCTGGTTCAGTTTCTGTGCACGT
The DNA here is from genome assembly GCA_938092195.1 of uncultured Flavobacteriales bacterium. GTDB lineage: Bacteria > Bacteroidota > Bacteroidia > Flavobacteriales_D > Sanyastnellaceae > UBA8752. Next base: position 1,429 of record CALKHD010000157.1, read on the forward strand.
TGGCTGTCGGCGATGGCTTTCGGGCGGAAAACGTTCAATCCAGAATCTTGAACACCCATGCCTTTTCCAGCATGGATTCAGAGGAGTGGCAGGACGTCTTGACCATGGTCACCACAGGAGGACGAGCATTTGCCGCCTATGATGAATTCAACCGGGTCCAGAAAGACGACGAAGGCGTTCATCGGATTTTGGATAGAAGGGCCGCACGAAGGCACCGGATGTCCATTGGTACCATTGTGAGCGACACCATGATTGCCGTGAAGTGGCGCGGAGGTGGACTGGTGGGCCACGTCGAGGAATACTTCATCAGCAGCATGAAGTCGGGCGATGTGTTTTGGTTTGGAGGTCGATGTCTTGAACTGGTTCGACTGAAGGATTTTGTGGCCACGGTCAAGCCGACCAAGAAGCCCAAAGGGCGTATACCCACTTGGCAAGGAGGGCGGTTGCCTTGGACTTCGATGGTGAGCAAGGTCCTCAGGCAAACCTTGGACGACTATGCCCATGGCCGCAATACGAGTCCTGAGTTGGAGCGCATTTCACCGCTGTTGGAGTTGCAATCTGAACGCAGTCACTTGCCTGTTTCTGGACAGGTTTTGATGGAGGTCATGGAGAGCAAGGAGGGCCACCATTTGTTTGTGTTCCCCATGGAGGGACGCATGGTTCACGAAGGGGTGGCAGCCCTCATGGCTTATCGAATGAGCCTGCTTCAGCCCATGAGCTTTTCGATGGCTTACAACGACTATGGCTTTGAGTTGTTGAGCGACCAACCCATTCCCATCACAGAGGCCTTTGACAGCGACCTCTTCAGCACGGCCCATTTAATGGATGATTTAGAGGCCACTGTCAATGGCGCAGAGTTGGCCCGCAGGCAATTCAGGGACATCGCCGTCATTGCAGGATTGGTGTTTCGCGGATACCCTGGACAGCCGGTCAAAGACAAGCATTTACAAGGGTCGAGTTCATTGTTGTTTGATGTTCTCGCTGACCACGACCCGGTCAATTTATTGTACCGTCAAGCTTTTGATGAAATGACGCACCATCAGATTGAATTGGATCGCCTCCGAGAGGTGCTCGAAAGGCTCAATTCTGGAAAATGGATCATCACCCATCCGGATTCACCCACCCCGTTCTCCTTTCCAATTTTGGTGGATCGGCTTCGGTCCAAGCTTTCGAGTGAGCAGCTGGAAGCGCGCATTCGGAAGATGTCGCGTTCGAATGAAGAGCCGCAGTCAAACTCCGTAAATTCGCGCCATGCAAGGAAGTGAAACCGGGCTTTTGAAGCCATTGCGGTTGTGGGGTCTTTTTGGGGTGTTTTTGCTCTGTTTGGGCGGTAATGTCTCTGGACAGGGCACCGTCAAAGGCTTTGTTACCGCTGAAAAAGATGGTGCGCCCGTCCTTTTCGCAGCCGTTGTTTTGGAGGGGACCACCTTTGGGGTTTCCACAGATACCGAGGGCTATTACAGCTTGTCGAAAGTCCCCGCAGGCACCTACACATTGGTGGTGTCGAGTGTGGAATACAGCTTGCAGCGCACAGAAGTGGTGGTGTTGGACAACAAGGTGGTCACGCGCAATGTGATCATGGAAGCTGGACTGATAGAATTGGAGAATGCGGTCATCTCCACGGAGCGCGGCGAGCAGCTGAACACCGTTCGGATGTCTGTAGAATCCATTCAGCCATCCGACATCAAGCGAATTCCGAGCTTGGGAGGAACACCGGATTTGGTTCAAGTTTTACAGACGCTGCCTGGCTTTGTTTCTACGGGTGACCAAGGGGGTCAACTCTACATTCGGGGCGGATCTCCAGTCCAGAATAAGGTCCTGCTCGACGGCATGATCATCTACAATGCCTTCCATAGCATAGGTCTTTTCAGTGTCTTTGACACCGACATCATTTCCAACGCCGACATCTACACCGGTGGCTTTAGCGGTCGGTATGGTGGACGAATCAGTTCTATCATGGACATCTCTACCCGGAGCGGAAGTCTGGCGGGTCTGTCGGGCCGGATTGGGGCCAGTCCATTTGGCAGCAAGCTTTTGATTGAAGGTCCCCTTGGCAAAAGAAACGAGCGGGGAGGGGGTACCTCCTTCATCCTCAGTGGTAAAAGGAGCTATCTCGAGCAGAGTTCCAAGCTGTTTTACAGCTACATCGATGAGGATGGATTGCCATTCAACTTCACAGACCTGTATGGCAAAATCACCTTTGCAGGAGGGGCTGGAAGTCGACTCAGTCTCTTTGGGTTTTCCTTCAGTGACGACGTGAGTTACCAAGCCTTGAGCAACTTGGATTGGACCAACGTTGGCGGAGGGGGGCAGTTCATTGTGGTTCCAGCGGGAAGCGCGGTGCTGATGAAGGGCAATTTTGCCAGTTCTCGGTACCGCATTGATCTGAAAGAGGATGGTTTGCCAGACCGTTACAGCCAAGTCAATGGGTTCAACTTTGGTTTGGACTTCAAGTATGTGTTGGGAGACAATGAAGCGCGCTACGGAATTCAAGCCGTGGGCTTGCGAACGGACTTTAGAACGTTCAATGCTTTGGGTGTTGCGGTTGAGCAAGCCGAAAACACCACTGAATTGGCGGGGTACTTCGACTACAAGTACCAGAATGGCCCGTGGATTTTCAACCCTTCAATTCGGATTCAGTATTACAGTTCGTTGGCCAAGTTTAGCCCCGAGCCAAGGTTGGGTGTCAAGTTCAAAGCATCTGAGCGCCTGCGCTTGAAGGCCGCCGGCGGGCTCTACAGCCAAAACTTGATTTCGGCCAACTCGGACCGGGATGTGGTGAATCTGTTTTACGGTTTCCTTTCGGGTCCATCAAACCTCCAGGATCAGCTCATTGGGCCAGACGGAGAGGTGCAAGAAGTGACGCACAGCTTGCAAACGGCGGCTCACTTGGTGGGGGGCTTCGAATTTGACCTCACGGAGCGCATCAACATCAACGTTGAGGGATACACGAAGTGGTTTACCCAATTGACCAATTCGAACCGAAACAAACTGTTCCCCGACACCTATGAGTTTGCCGAAGTGCCAGAGAGCCAGCGGAAGGACTTCATTGTGGAGACCGGGCGAGCAGAAGGCATTGACATCGTTTTGAAGTACGAAGACAAGCTCAATTATTTCTGGCTCGTGTATTCACTGGGCAACGTCGACCGTTGGGATGGATTCCGTTGGTACGACCCTGTGTTTGACCGGAGGCACAACATCAACATGCTCGCCTCACGGAAACTGGGCAAGCAGGCCAAAACTGAGTTTTCTGCGCGCTGGAATTTGGGATCTGGACTTCCGTTCACCCAAACTCAAGGCTACTATCAACCCATTGGCATTTCAGACGGCATCGACGAAAACTACGTGAACGGCAACCCCATCGATTTGGGCATTGTTTACGCAGAATTGAATGCTGGAAGGTTGCCGGTTTATCATCGACTGGACTTGAGCCTGCGCCGCACCTTCAAGATTGGGGAAAGCATTGAGCTGGACGCGAACGCATCCATCACCAATGTTTACTCGAGAGCCAACATCTTCTACATCAACCGGGTCACGGGCGAACGGGTGGATCAGCTTCCCTTCCTGCCATCCATTGGTGTGGACATGAAGTTCTAAAGGGCTTAGCCCATGAGGCTTCGGGCTTGGGCCCGCGCGGCATCTCCGACTTCCGACCCGCTCAGCATGGCGGCCAGTTCTTCGACTCGGCCATCGGCATCCAAGCTGCGCAGCTGCGTGACAGTCTTGTCGCCTTGCTCTTTTTTCAGAACCTTGAAGTGGTGGTCGGCGCGACCGGCCACCTGCGGCAGGTGTGAAATGGTGATCACTTGAGCCCGCTCAGATACAGAGGAAATCAAGTCTGCCATGCGCGCGGCCACATCTCCGCTGACGCCGGCATCAATTTCGTCCAGGATCAGGGTGGGTACCTCTAAATGAGAGGACAGGGCTGCTTTGAGCGCAAGCATGACCCGGCTCCGTTCTCCTCCACTGGCCACTTTGGAGAGGGGCTGGGGGGACATGCCGCTGTTGGCTGTGAACATCAGCAGTGGACGAGCAGGTCCTGTGGATTCAGGTTCTGCAGGAGAAGACCATTCAAAATGAAGCCGCGCTGCCGGCATTTTGAGGTGTTGTAGATGGACTTGAAGGGCAGAGCACATCGCGTCGGCGGAAGAGGCCCTTGCTGCATGCAAATCGTCCCCAATGCTGTCGAGTGCTTCGCGATGCTGTTGAACCAAAGCGCTGCATTCAGCCAGCCTTTGGTCTCGGCGGTGGGCCTGGCTCAATTTCTGCTCCATCTCGTCCATTGTGGACTTGAGCTCGGTCAAACTGGAGACACGGTGCTTGTCAAAGAGGCGTTGCAAACGGTCTCGGTCGGCTTCAGCTTTGGCCAGGGCTGCAGGGTCGAGTTCGACCCCTTCTGCTTGCGATTCGCACTCTCTGGCCAAATCATCGATTTCGATGCGGCAACTGCGCAAGCGTTCGAGCAATGCAGAGCTGGCCTTGTGCAGGCCGGCGATGCCTTCCATGCTTCGTTCGGCATCATGCAAACGGTCCAAGGCCCCAGAATCCCCTTGCAGTAGGCCATGTGTGGCGTTCAATGACGCTTGAATCTCTTTGGCATGGGACAGGGCGTCCAATCGAGAATCCAGGTTTTCCAACCCTGGATCATCAAAGTCCAACTCCTCCAATTCCTTGATTTGGTATTGCAAGTAATCGCTGTCTGCATTGGGCAGGCTGCCCTCGGCTTCAATGGACCGTTGCTCTCTGATGGCTTGGGCCCAGTGCCCGTGCGACTGCTTCCATGTTTGGGCCAACGCCTGTGCCTCCGTCGAGAAGGCATCGATCGCGTAGAGCAGACCCTCATGGCTGTGGAGCCGCTGTCCGTCTTGTTGCCCATGCAAATCCACGAGCAAGGGGGCCAGAGACTTTAGAAATTGAAGTTTGACGGGCTCATCGTTGACATAGGCCCTTGACCGGCCGTTTTTTGCGATGCTTCGTCTGAGGATGCAAGGGCCACCTTCATGTAGGCTTCCCAATGCCATGATGGCGGCGGGACTCGGCTGAAATACAGCCTCCACAATGCACTTGTCGCCGCGCATTTCGATGCCTTCTGCGCGGTCACCGAGGACCAAGCCCAAGGCTCCGAGAAGTATGGATTTTCCGCTGCCAGTTTCGCCTGTCAAGACGGTCCATCCTTGCACCACGTCCCATTCGATGTGATCGATGAGTGCATAATTCTGGATGGACAACTTGCTCAGCATCAACCCAAGCCTTGGTCGTAAACGGGAATGTTTCCTGGATCGATGAGTTTCAAAACAGGGAGGAGGCGGGCCCGTTCGCCCTCTTGAGCCGGCCCAAACATTTTGACAATCTCACCTTTCTTGGCCTGGAAAAAGGTTTGAAGGTTGTAGTTCGCCGGGCGAATGCGGTGGACATTCCTAAGTTTGATCAGGGCGTCAGAAATGGACAGTCTTGCCGCTGTGGGGTCGTCAAAAGCGTTGTCCAAGCCCTGTCTGTGGTACTCATAGTAACAGCGACGCAAGGGCCGGAAGGTTTGGCTCAAAATGTTGTCAATGAGCGCATACCTGGACTGTTTGCCATCGGCTGCACTCCATCCTCTTGGAGGAGATGAAAGGCCCTGCGCATTGGTCACCACCGTTTGCGCTTGTGAATACAGATTGGTTCCTCCTTCCAGTGAGAACGAATCGTAATCCATGGCCAGGATTAGGTAGGAATAGAAAGCCAACACGCTGGTGAGGTTGTCGCGGAACTGGTCTTGGCTGTATTGAAGCAGCGTTCCAGGGCTGTACGTGAAGTCAAAGTCGTTGTCGTTCACCAGCAGAAGGGGAGAGTTGTAATCGCTGTTGTAGACCGGACGGCTGCTTTGGACTTGGATTGTGCCTTCGAAGTTGGTTTGCGAGGTGGCCTTGTTGATGGTGATTTGCATGGTGCAGGTCACCCTTTCGGTCAGCAAGAATTCATCGGTGGTCCAGCGACGTCCGTTCATGAATTCAGTGATCGCCGTTTCCAATTGATCAAAAACGGAGGCCTCCACATTGTTGATGGTGGGCGCAATCACACTGACTTGACAATCCAGCTCTTGTGCCTGCAGGGGCAAATAAGCCAGGCACGCCATGATCAAGGAAATGGAAAAGCGGAGAAGGGTGCTTGGCATGGGGGTCATGGGGAATCGGGGAAGGTTCAACTTAAAGTGGGGCGCTCGCTCAATTGCGATTGAATGACCTCTGCGAGGTCCACTGCCACTTCTTGTTTGCTCTTCAAGTCAAAGCTATCAATCCTGTTCGGACCATGAACGAACCGAACTTGGTTTGTCGTGTGTCCGAAGCCTGCTCCTTTGTCGGCGAGAGAATTCAACACCACCAAATCGCACTTCTTCTGTTCGAGTTTCCGCAAAGCGGCTTCGAGGCCATCGTCATGGGCCAAAGCAAAGCCCACCTTATAACATGAGGGTGGCGCCGCCTCGTTGAGTCCTTGAAGAATGTCCGGGTTTTCTGTGAGGGAGATGGAGGAGGGGAGGTTGGTTTTCGCCGTTTTTTCCGATGTGGGTGATGTGGGGCGCACGTCGGCCACAGCGGCTGTTCCAATGATCACGTCAGGTGCGCGGTTCAGCAAAGCGCTTTGAGCAGCGGCTTCCATTTCTAAAGCCGTTTCAACGTTCACCCTGCGAATGCCGGGGTGATCCACTTCGATTTCGATGGGTCCGGCGATCAAATCGACGGTCATGCCCCTTTGTGCCAGTTCCAGTGCGATGGCAACGCCTTGGCGACCAGAAGATCGATTGCCAATGAAGCGGACGGCATCCAGAGGTTCATGGGTGGGGCCCACTGTGATCAAAGCGTGGCGGCCCAAGAGGGGAGAGCGCTCGGTGAACCAGGCCGTGAGTTCCTCACGAATGCGCTCAGGCTCAGCGAGCCGTCCTTTGCCTTCCAGTCCGCTGGCGAGTTCACCTTCTCCAGGTTCAATCACGTGCACGCCTCTTTTTTCGAGGGCTTGCAAATTGGCTTGCGTGGCTTCATGGGTGAACATGTCACGGTCCATGGCAGGCGCAACCACAACAGGGCATTTGGCGCTCAAAAGAACCGTAAGCAAAAGGTTGTCCCCTCGGCCTTCGACCATTCCTGAGAGCGTGTGGGCTGTGGCAGGTGCGACCAAAATCACATCGCCCCAAAGGCCCAACTCCACATGGTCTGTCCAAGTGCCCGCATTGCGGTCTTGGGTGAGTTCACTGTGCACGGGGTGTCCGCTGAGGGTGCCCAAGGTGAGTGGAGTGATGAATTCCTGGGCCCCAGGGGTCATCACCACTCGAACTTTTGCGCCGGCTTTGACCAGCTCACGAACGAGTAAGGCAGATTTGTATGCAGCAATGCTTCCGGTGACTCCGAGGACGACCCTTCGGCCCTTCAACATCGCCATGGGCGAGATCAGTTGTCCCGGTTGAAACGGCGGTTGCGGCGCTCCTCACGCTCGCGCTTGGCTTCCTCTTGGCGCGCTTCTTCGGCTGCCAGCTCCTCTTCAGTTGGCATGCGGAAGTAGACTTTGCCCTCTTCCAATTCCTTGACAGCAATGCTGTGGGCCTTGGGCTGACGCTCGTAGTGCTTCGAGATTTCGATTTGCTCGCGGTTCTCAAAAACTTCCTCAAGGCTGTCGGTGACTGTGGTAAACTCTTCGAGTTTGCTGTTCAGTTCTTCCTTGATTTCTTGGCCGAGTTGAGTGCTCCGCTTGGAGATCACCACAATGGCTTCGAAGAGGTTGCCGCTGACCTGTTGGTCGATGGCATGGGTGTCACGGGTGACCGTGTTCCGGGCAGCTTGGAGGTTCTTGTTGGCGTTCATGGGCGCTGTGCTCGATGCGTTCAAATGTCCGATTCCTTTGATGCACGTTCAAGGCCTAAGCGGCTCTTTCGGTGAAACGACTCCGCTTCTTGGAGCCGTGCACTATCAGGATAGCGGGCCGCAAAGGTAAAGTAGGATTCAATGGCGTCCGCATAACGTTCTGCTTGACGTCGCAAAGTGCTTCGTTCGGCATACAAAAACTGGCTTTGCAAGATCAGAAATTGGGCTTCTTCACCGTAAATGCTGGCTGGCCAGTCGTCCATAAAGTGATTCAGCGCTTTGGTCGCGCTCTGAAATTTACCCGTGGTGAAGTAAAGTTTGGCTCCGTTCCAAGCCTTGGTCTCCAGTTTGTTGCGCAGCGCATTGATCATGGCATTGCAAGTGTCTTTCTTGTCGGTGGTGGGGTGTCGGTCTAAAAACAATTGCAACTCGTCCATGGCTGTGCGGGTGTCACTTTGGTCCAGGTTGGACTCTGGCGACAACCGATAGCTGCACAGTGCAGCTTCGTATTCTGCTTGTTCGGCGCGATCTGAGGTGGGAAACGTCTTCGAGAAGTTCCTCATGGTGTAGCGCGCCATGTACCAGTCTTGGATGCACAAGTTGGCTTCGGCGTACATGTAATAGACATCTTCCATTTTTTCCGTACCCCGGAAAAGGCCAATCAACTCTTGCAACAAGGGGAGGGATTGCATGCACCTGTCGTCCGCAAAATATTCTTGAGCACGGGTCCATTTCAGTTCAGGGTCTGTGCTCTTGAGCACCTTCTG
>CALKHD010000158.1 GCA_938092195.1 uncultured Flavobacteriales bacterium
CCAGGGTCTTGAAGATGTACAAGACCAAATCAATGACTTTGCCAACCTCTGCTTTCACTTGCTCAGCGGTGCAAAAAATGTGGGCGTCGTCCTGCGTAAAGCCCCGCACCCGCGTGAGGCCGTGCAACTCACCGCTCTGCTCATACCGGTAAACCGTTCCGAATTCAGCAAAACGAACCGGCAGGTCCCGATAACTGCGGGGACGGCTCTTGAAAATCTCACAGTGGTGAGGACAATTCATGGGCTTGAGCAAGTACTCCTCTCCTTCAGCAGGGGTCTTGATGGGCTGAAAGCTGTCTTCTCCGTACTTCTCATAGTGACCGCTGCACACATACAGCTCTTTGTTTCCGATGTGCGGCGTGATCACAGGCTCATAACCCATTTTTCTTTGGGCATCCTTCAAAAAGGATTCGAGGCGCATCCTCAAGTCTGCTCCTTTTGGCAGCCACAGAGGCAAACCTTGCCCCACCTTTTCGCTGAAGGTGAACAGGTCCAACTCTTTGCCCAGCTTTCGGTGATCCCGGAGTTTAGCCTGCTCCAACAACTCCATGTGCTCCGTGAGCATGGCTTTCTTGGGGAAGGCGATGCCGTAGATGCGGGTGAGTTGCTTTTTGGACTCGTCTCCTTTCCAATAAGCTCCAGCCACAGCCAACAGCTTCACCGCTTTGATGTGTCCCGTATGGGGAATGTGCGGACCTCGGCATAGATCGGTAAACCCACCCTGGGTGTAGAAGGTGATGGAGCCGTCCTCCAATTTTTCCAACAGGTCCAGCTTGTATTCGTCTCCCTTCTCCTCGAAATAAGCGACAGCTTCAGACTTGGGAACCGGCCGGCGCACAAACTCGCTCTTCTGCTTGGCCAACTCCAGCATCTTCTTTTCCACGACCGGAAAATCCTTGTCGCTGAAGGTGTGATCACCAAAGTCAACATCGTAATAGAAACCGCCTTCGACCGACGGCCCCACCCAAAACTTGACCCCTGCGTACAGGGTCTCCAGCGCTTCCGCCATGAGGTGTGCACCGCTGTGCCAGAATGTGCTTTGGGCGTTCTCGTCGCCCCAAGTCAGCAGCTTCAGCTTGACATCTCCACCCAGAGGAAGTTGGGCATCTGTCACCTCTCCATTCACTTCTGCGGCAAGAACGTTTCTGGCGAGGCCTTCGCTGATGTCGCGGGCCACATCCATCGCTGTGGCTCCATCGTCTGCTTGGCGCAAAGAGCCATCGGGGAGGGTAATGTTGATCATGCTATCCTGATTCGGCGCAAAGATAATCCCTCACCTCCCCGGTTTGGACTTCCAAAAGGATGCCAAATCCCCATTGAATTGGTCACAACCCCATACCAAGAGTTCCAAATCCTGCATTGTAAGAACAGAACAGGGGATCGTCTCCTGTCAGACCTATCACAAACCCGCATCGACATGGGCCTTTTTCAATCCCCCAACCTTCGCCCCGCGCTTCTTTCTGTTTTGCTTGCTCCAGCCGCAGTACTGGCCGCTCCTCAGGACCTGCGAGACTTCGACAACTTCATTCACCACGTGCGATCTGAAGCCAGCTCGGGCGACCCTATGCGCATACAAGATTGCTTTGCAGCATCCATTTCAAACGAGCCCAATTGTGCCCCCGTTGGCTTTGGCGAATTGCTCGGCTCTGAAGCCACAAGGTTTGGATGGAAGCAAATCGGCCGTGACATCGCACGGTTTGCCGATGGTTTTGTGCTCGTGAATGCCGACGGAACGATGACCAACCTTCACGCCAGGGCCAAGGGCAAATCGCATCATTTGGACATACTGGGTGACCGGGTCAAGCTCAGGCGGGAGGCCGGCGAAGGTGGATCCATCATCGCCATGCTGGACATGGGCATTTTGCCCGGAAAAGTAGACGCGACACGCTGGGCTGTGAACCGGGACGACGTGGAATGGACCCCTGTCATTGTGGATGTCCCGGACATCGGCCGGGTTCGAGGATACATTGGTTCGGACTACGTCAAAGTCGCCAAATCACAGGGAGACCTGTCCCTCACTGCCAAATTTGATGGGACACGGTGGGCCATCACCGGTTACGAAAGGGACCGACCTGCCCTCGCCCTCAAGGGCGCCTTTCCCAAACCTTGAGGTGCCAGTGAACCTGGGCTTGGGCGCAATGTTCGCCTCGGCTGTCGTACAGGTCTGATGTCATGACCAACCTTGCGACCCCCTCTTTTTCAAGCACGCCGGACAGTCCTTTGACGTCCGGCGTGTTTCGTGATGAGCGCGCCACACAGTGGCCTTGAGGCTTGGCCAAATAATCCACTTCGAGGCGAGACATGATGATGCGGTAATCCCGCATTCCGACTTCGATCAGGACCGAAGCCCCCGAGCAAAACTCCAATGCTGTGGCAATGGCGCACGCATGCATGCCTCCAAGGTGGTTGCGATTGGACCGTCTTTCGGGAAGCCCCACTTCAACGGCCTCTGCGGTCACCGCAGAAATGGAGATCCGGTGCGGACGATTGAAAGGCAATGCCACCCTCATCAGACGGTCCATGGCGGCGGGGTTTCCCTGCCTTGCAGCTTCCAGTGCCTTGTCTGCCCGCTTGGCTACCCACGCATTCATGACGGCTCAGATTCCATGGGAACGACTCCTGCCTTAGACAACACACCTCGAATGTCCGGCTTGAAGTAATGCGGCCCTTTCATCACTTTTCCATCTTCGCGATAGATGGGCTTTCCGTCCTCGCCCAGCTTGGACATGTTGGAGTCTTGAATGGTCTGAAAGACATCGGCCATGACATCCTGCATGCCGTGGGTGATCATGGTGCCACACAAGATGTAGAGCATGTCACCCAAAGCGTCTGCCACTTCTACCATGTCTCCAGCCTTTACCGCCTCCAAATACTCATCGTTTTCCTCTGCCATGAGGCGATGGCGCAGGTCCATCTCTCCTGCTGAAATGTCCATTTTGGGCTGCTCTTCCACCCGAAGTCCATAGGTCTGATGGAACAGCCCGACCGCATCCAAACAATCTTTCAAAGTCATGAGGACAAGATGGGCAACATCTTTTAACCGGCCCCACCCCTCTCCACACTCAATGTCAACTCTATTTTTGCCGGACCCTATTGCGTCTGTCGTTAGACCCAAACGAGCAACCCATGGAAAGCCAACCCACATCAACTCCCGTTGAAAACCAGCAGAATGGCCACCCTGACATTCAGGCCTTGACCGACCGGATTGTGTCTGCGAGTGCATTTGTAGAACCCTTGAGGCACGAAGTAGGCAAAGTGGTGGTGGGCCAACGCAACATGGTGGACACCCTTTTGATTGGCCTGTTGGCCGATGGCCACGTTCTGCTTGAAGGCGTCCCCGGCCTGGCCAAAACATTGGCCATTCAGACCCTGAGTCAAGCGGTTGCAGTGGACTTCAATCGGATCCAATTCACGCCAGACTTGCTCCCTGCAGACGTGGTGGGCACCATGATTTACAACCAAAAAGAAGAGGCCTTCACGGTGAGCCGCGGCCCCATCTTCTCCCACTTCGTGCTGGCCGACGAAATCAACCGGGCTCCAGCCAAAGTCCAAAGCGCACTGCTCGAGGCCATGCAAGAGCGACAGGTGACCATCGGATCGGAAACTTTCCCTCTTCCCCAACCTTTTTTGGTGTTGGCCACTCAAAACCCGGTGGAGCAAGAGGGCACCTACCCACTTCCCGAAGCCCAAGTGGACCGTTTTCTGCTGAAAACTGTCATTGATTACCCCACTCCTGAAGAGGAGCAACACATCCTTCGCTCTCAAGTAGCCTCAGGCCCAAAGCCCAAGATTCAGGCCGTGGTGAAGCCCGAGCAAATCCGGGCTGCACGAGAATTGGTGAGGGAAGTTTACATGGATGAAAAAGTGGAACGGTACATCGTGAACTTGGTCCAAGCCACGCGACGTCCAGAAAATCATGGCCTCGGCCACCTGTCGCCGTTGATTGGCTTTGGCGCCTCACCAAGGGCATCCATAGGATTGGCCCTCGCGGGAAAAGCCCGGGCATTCATGGCGCACAGGGGGTATGTGATTCCCGAAGACATTCGATCGGTGGCCATGGACGTTCTCCGACACCGCATTGGCCTCACCTTCGAAGCGGAAGCCGAGGAGATCCGTCAAGAACAAATCGTCACCGAGATTCTGGACCACGTCCAAGTGCCTTGACATGGAGGCTGCTGAGCTGATTCGACGTGTCCGCCGTGTGGAATTGCGCGCCCGAGGCTTGAGCAATCAAGTCTTTTCGGGAGAATACCACAGTGCCTTCAAAGGCAGGGGCATGGCCTTCAGCGAAAATCGGGCGTACCAGCACGGCGATGAAATCCGCACCATCGACTGGAATGTCACCGCTCGAATGCGTTCGCCTTACGTGAAGGTTTTTCAAGAGGAACGGGAACTCACGGCGATGTTGCTCATCGACGTGAGCGCTTCTGGTAAAATTGGAAGCCGAGGGGTTACCAAAAGAGAGCTTGCCGCAGAGCTTTCTGCCGTTCTCGCATTCTCGGCCGGTCAGAACAACGACAAAATCGGGGCCTTGCTCTTTTCGGATCGCGTGGAACGCTTCATCCCTCCCAAAAAGGGACGCAGCCACATTTTGAGAATCATCCGAGAGGTCATCGACATCGAACCAGAAGGGCATGGAACCGACGTGACCGCTGCGCTCGAACACTTTGGTCGGGCGATGAAAAAGCGCACCATCGCATTCTTAATCAGCGACCTTCAAGACCGGGGATTCGAGGACATTCTGAAGCGCACATCCAGGAAGCACGACCTGGTCGCCCTTCAACTTCACGATGAGATTGAGACCCGCGCGACCAAACTTGGATGGTTGGCCGGCTACGACCCGGAGACTCAAAAAATGAGCCACATTGGAACGGGCTCTTTGCGCTGGCGAAAGCGGTATGAAAAAGCGGTTCGCTCCCACCAGTCCGACATCGAAGGCTACATGAAGCGTTCGGGCGTGGACCATGCGATTCTTCGCACAGATCAGCCGTATGTGCGGCCCCTCATGCAATTGTTTGATCGCCGTGGCTGACCAGCGATTCCCCCTTCTTTTGGCCTTGGCCCTCCTGACATTGGGGACGGACGCACAAACCACCAACCTGACCTTGTCTGCCGACCAGGACAGCGTGGGCATGGGGGAGCCTTTGACGTTGAGCTTGATCTCAGACGAACCCTTGATTCAAGGACAGCGCTGGAATTGGCCCGCCTTCAGCGTTGGGGACACCTTGGCTCAGGGATGGGAAATTGTGGGTGCCTCCGAATTGGACAGCATGTCATCCCCAGTTTTGGATGCCGGGATCAGGCGACAGCAGCGCTTGATTGTTCTCGCATGGGACACCGGAGTCAAGGTCATTGAACCCTTTCGGTTGACTTTGGACAGCAGCCAAGTTGTCTCGAGCGAGCCCCTCCTTATTGAAGTTGGCCTTGTTCCCATCGAAGCCAACCCAGCCCCAAAGCCACTTCAAGGGTACAGACCTTTTGCATGGACATGGTGGGAACGTATTTGGCATTATCTGCCTTTCGTTTTGTTGGCTATGGCTGCCGCACTTCTCGGCTGGTGGGGTTGGAAAAAGTGGAGGCAGCGAGGATCTTCTGACCCCATTTTGGCCACAGCTTCTGTGCCCAAAGAGCCCGCCCATGTCCTCGCTTTGAGAATCTTGCATGCCTTGAAGAAGCAACAGCCATGGATGACTGGTGACGGAAAAGAGGCGCAGGCCTTGTTGTCCGAGGCCGTGCGCTTGCATTTGCACGGCACATTCGATGTCAAAGCCTTGGAGCGCGCGACAGAAGAACTCACCTCATTGCTTTCCCAGGGTCAAATCCGAGGACTGGCCCCTCTCGATGCCCAATGGCTCATCGGCATTCTCCGCCAATCTGACTTGGTCAAATTCGCCAAGCAAACCATGGGGAATGACGCCCACCTGATGGCCGTCAATGACGCCATCAAATGGGTGGAGCGCACCCAACCGGTGGACGAACCCACAGCTCACCAAGGCGGTGATAGAGACACCATCAAACCCAATGAAAATGGGACTGTGGAATAGTCAAATCAAAGGCGAAATCCACATCAGGCAAGCCGCGGTTCAGCTCGTGGCTTGGGCCACTTTATTGGCCCTCTTTTTTGCCATGGACAAGCGTTTTGATTGGGCAGCGCCTGGTCAGTTCTGGTGGGTGGGGCTGCTGTTGGGCTGGAGCCTTTGGAGGGTGTTTATCCCCATCACCTCCCCCACTTTCCGCATCAACCTGCGCCACCTTGAATTGGAGCCCCCGAGGCGAGACCAATGGATTCCCCTCTTTCCTGACTTGCTCCGAACACTGGGACTGGGGTTAATCCTTGGTGTGTTGGCAAGACCTCAGAGTTCATCGAGCATCGAAAACATGACGCGCGAAGGCATTGACATTGTGATGGCCATGGACGCGTCGGCCAGCATGTTAAGCAAAGACTTTCGGCCCAACCGACTCGAGGCGGCCAAAGAAGTGGCCAAGTCCTTCGTTGAAGACCGCCCATTCGACAGGGTTGGCGTGGTGGTCTACGAAGGAGAGAGCTTCACCCAAGTGCCACTGACCACTGACCACAGGGTGGTGATTGATGGGCTGGACGCCCTGGAAACCGGTCGTGTTGAAGGAGGAACAGCCATTGGAATGGGCTTGGCTACTGCCGTTAACCGACTCAGAAAAAGCGACGCAAAGAGCAAGGTGGTGATCTTGATTACCGACGGAGAAAACAACGCTGGACAGATTGAGCCACAGGACGCAGCTCAACTCGCTCGGCTTGAATCTGTGAGGGTCTATACCGTGGGTGTGGGAACCATTGGCAAAGCGAAAAGCCCCGTGAGGCAGCGTCCAGACGGCAGCTACATCTACGACTGGATGGATGTGAACATTGACGAGCCCACCCTGAAGGCGATTGCCGAAGAGACAGGCGGGCGGTATTTCAGGGCCACCAGCGGTGCCAAGCTGAAGGAAATCTATACCGAAATCGACATCCTCGAAAAGACCCGATTCAATGTCTTTCGTTACAACAAACGCACAGAGGAATTCCCCTTCTTTGGCTGGATGGCTTTGATCTGCTTGTCACTGGAGGCCGTCATCCGTCACGTTTTCATTCGCAGCCTGCCGTGAATCAAAACTCGTCATACAAGGTGTTCGCGCACATCACGGGTTTGGTCCTGTTTGAGATGTCCTTCTGGGCATTGACAGCGGGCTTGGCTTGGATGCTGAGAAAGGTGGCACCGCAACTCGACCTGCACCTGCCGGGTGCCTGGCCTGCGTTGTTGATTCCCATTGTGGGCTTGATCCTGTTCTCGGCCCATTACCGATGGAAGCAGGTTCGCATGGCGTCCGTGGTGGATTTGAACTTGAGTCATTCGCTTTGGCCAGACGCCCGCCCGCGCAGACATGTCTGGAAATTTCTGGTTTGGCGCACGGCTTTGGCCATGCTGGCATTGGGAATGCTCGACCCGAAGTGGGGAACGCGCATGGAAGAGGTAGAATCCGAGGGCGTGGACATCATGGTGGCATTGGACGTTAGCAAATCCATGCTCACTGAAGACCTCGGAATGTCCAGACTTGAGTTGGCCAAACGCAGCGTTGAGCGCGTGGTCAAACAACTGGACGGAGATCGAGTGGGGCTGGTGGTATTTGCAGGAGACGCCTACGTTCAAGCCCCCCTCACCATGGACTTGGCCGCAGTCAAACTGTTCTTGGACGCCACCGGCCCGGAGGCCATTCCCCTGCAAGGAACTGCAGTGGGCAGGGCCATTGCCATTTGTGCCGAGTCTTTTGACAAAGAAAGCCAGGCCAGTAAGGTCATCTTGGTGATCACAGATGGAGAAAACCACGAAGACGACGCCCTCGCGCGTGCCGGCGAAGCGTCGAAATCAGGCATCGCTGTTCACGCCATCGGGATGGCCTCTGAAGGCGGGGGACCCATCCCCGAATTTGACCGCTACGGAAGACAAAAGGGCTACAAGTCAGATGAATCTGGACAGCCCATCGTCTCCACCCTGGATGAACGCATGCTTGTGGCCATGGTCGAAGCCGGTCAAGGGACCTATGTGAGAGCCAACAAAGGATTTGTAGACCTGGACCCCTTCCTGAGCAGTTTAGAAGGCCTCGAAAAAGGCCAGGGTTCCACCGTGTCTTACACCGACTACGAGCACCAATACCCCTTGTTCTTCCTTGTGGGATTTCTATTGCTGATCGCCGAAGGCATTTGGCCCATTCGCAGCTCGCCTTGGAGCAAACAGGCCTTCTTGGTAGCCCTGTGCTTTCTGGGCCACTCTCATGCCGCCCATTCACAGTCCCCAAATGCCGGGTCCAAGGCCGAAGCTGTGGCGGGATCTGAAGCCATGGCCCAGCGAAACTTTGAAGGAGCCGACAGCTTGTTTAGAGCGGCGGAAGGCTGGTCAGGTGCGCCAGAAGGTCAAATCGCACTCAACCGAGGAATGGCTTTGGCATCGAGCGGAAAGAACGAGGAAGCCCTTCGGTCTTTTCAAAAAGCTGTGGCTGAATCCGATGACCCGGGTTTGAAAGCCGACGCTTGGAACAACGTGGGCAACATCCTCATGGGCAAGCAGGACTTGGAATCGGCCATTGGCGCCTACAAGCAGTCGCTCCGGCATGACCCGTCCGATGCCCAAACCCGCTACAACTTGAATTTGGCCTACGCCATGCAACAGAATCAAGATCAGCAGCAGGACGGCGAGGACCAGCAGGACGGCAAAGACCAGCAGGACGGCGAGAACCAACAGAGCGACGATCAAGAAGAAGGAGGCCAGTCTCAAGGAGACAACGAGAACTCCGACGGACCGGAACCGCGCCCAGCGGGAATCCAACCAGAAGAAGCCGCTCGGATCTTGGATATGCTGGAGCGCAGCGAGTCCGCTTTGCGTGCCAAATTGCAAGCCCAAGAGAACGCCAAAAGGCAAAAGAGCAACCGCGATAAAATCGAAAAAGACTGGTGATGCCCCAACCTCCCTCCTTCGATTGGAAGTCTATGGCCCTGGTCAACGGGTTGATTTGCCTGTTGCTTTTGTTGCCCAGCTTTCTGACCGCACAAGAGATTGCTGTCACAGTGGACCGAAATCCAGTGGAAGTCAATCAGCCCTTTCGTATCACCTTCCAATTCAAGGACATTTCTGTGGACTTTAAAGGGCCGCCCAAAGTGGTCGGTCTGCGCTACATCAACGGCCCTTCTACTTCGAGCAACACCCAGATTGTCAACGGGTCCATGTCCACCTCCCGGAGCTACACGTACACCGCTTCGGTTCAAAGGCTCGGCAGGATGACCATCCCCAGCTTTTCATACAACACCAAAGAAGGGCGACTGAGTTCAAAGCCTGTGGTTCTCAATGTGGTCAAAGCTGGCACAGCAAAAGCAGGCACCCAAAGCCAGTTTGAAGCGGTGATTGAAGTGGACAAACGAGAAGTTCATCTGGGAGAACCCGTGCGTGTCCAATACCGCATCTACAACCGGCTCGATGGTGTGAACTTTCGGAATTATTCATTCCCAGAGCTTTCAGGGGCTTGGAAAGAGACCGTCAAAGGAGACGAACCCCGCTGGGAAAACACCGTCATTCAGGGACAGCGCTTTCAA
The DNA here is from genome assembly GCA_938092195.1 of uncultured Flavobacteriales bacterium. Lineage (GTDB taxonomy): Bacteria > Bacteroidota > Bacteroidia > Flavobacteriales_D > Sanyastnellaceae > UBA8752. Next base: position 9,599 of record CALKHD010000158.1, read on the forward strand.
TTCGCCACCTTGAGGACAGACTTGATTTACCCCACCCAAACGGGAGAGTTGCTTTTGGAGGGATTTGAGGTCAATGCCCAGGCCCGAATTTCCTTCTTCAACACCCGGCCCCTCAGTGCAACTGCAAAGCCGGTGACCATTCTGGTCAATCCACTGCCGGGAACCGCACCCGCGCCTTCGCTCGGGACTTTTGGCAACTTGAAGATTCGCTGGTTTTCCGAAGGAGGAAATGCTCAGAAGGTCAACGAAGCAGTGAACTTGACGATGGAAGTCAACGGCAGCGGCAACTTGGGACTGATTGGTGAACCTGAAATAGAATGGCCCTCGGATCTCGAAACGTTTGATCCAGAAATCAAGGACAGGATCCGCACCGATGTCAATGGACAAAAAGGCAAGAGGTCTTTTACCTATTTGGTGATTCCCAGGTCAGAGGGGCAGTTTGAAGTCACCCTTCCTCCCCTTTCCTATTTCGATTTCGAGAAAGATCGATATGTGAGGTTGTCTGCGCCAGCTGTCTCTCTCAACATTGAGTCCGGGGAACCTGCCGATGGTCCTGCATTTGGATTCAATAGCAAATCCGATGTCACCATTCTCACGCGGGATGTTCGATTCATCCGAACTGAAACGGAACTGCGTCCCCAATCCGGCTCATTTTTTGGCGGCTGGATGCACCGCCTTTTCTGGGGATTTCCACCTCTGGCATTCTTGCTGTTTGTGGGGATCAAGCGAAAAAGGGACCAATCTAATTTGGACCCCCTGAATGCGCAGAAGAAAATGGCTTCCCGGAAAATGAAAGCCGCCTTGTCTCAAGCCCGATCCGGTGAATTGGACCTCGATGCACTCGGTGAAACTGTCCACTCGTTCCTTCAAGCCAAGCTTGGACTTTCTCGAAGTGAATCAGACCGCACTCGGTATTCTGAAATCCTCAAGAACAGAGGAGATGAAAGGCTGGAAGGCATGTGGATGGACATCATCGATGTTTTGGACAGAGGCCGATACGCGCCTGGCGCTCCAGAGGCCAAAGACCTGGCAAAAAACATCGAGGCCGCCTTGAAGGCTCTGGATGCGAAAAGCCACAAAAAACCGAGCGGCACAATGTCTGTCATCTGGTTGCTTTTGGGATGTGCATGGAGCACTTCTGCCATGGCTGCACCTGACCCTTCTGCCGCCATGGCCACCTTCCAACAAGGCAACTTGGCATACACAGAAGGCGACCATGCTTCCGCCATTGAGGCCTATGAAAAAGTCGCTTTGGAGTGGACGTCCTTCGAACTGGAATACAACTTGGGTGGAGCACATTACAAAGCGGGCAACATTGGCCCGTGCATTCTGCATTACCAAAGGGCCAAGCGGTTCCGCCCCAATGACGATGACCTGAATGCCAACCTTCTTTTGGCTCAAGCTGCCGTTACGGACAGAATGGAAGAAATGCCCGAAATGGATTTTGCACCCATATGGCGGGAATTGATTTCCGAAGAACGGCTTCTGGGCTGGACAGCGGCTTCTCTGTTGTTTTGGCTCGCAGGCTTCTCACTGCTGGTCTTTCGGTTGTTCAGCACTGAATTGGGTACAAGGCGAACCTTGGGAATCAGCGCGCCTGTTGTTTTGCTGGTCGCCATTCTCCTCGGACTCCTCAGCAAGCAAACCCACCAGCGCATTGTTGCCGAAGACGGCGCTGTGGTCATGTTGCCTCGTGTGGAAGTGAAAAATGGCCCATCTGAAAACACGGATGAACCCAACCTCTTTGTGCTTCACGAGGGCACCGTGGTGAAGCTCATGCGTTCAGAAGGAGATTGGCGACAAATTCGATTGAGCAACGGAAACACAGGTTGGATCAAGGCCAATGGCCTCACTGGAATTTGACAATTTGAACACAAGCGCCCACAAAAGGTTATGACCCTGAGCAACCATGTCTCAATTTGAGTTGTTCTTTTGCCACCTCTATGACTGCACGTCTACTTCCCATGGTTCTGATGTTGGTTTCATTCCAATGGACCTTTGCTCAAAACGAGCACTTCAATTGGCTTGGACTCAATGAGATGCCATCGCCAACGGACAGCATAGAGTCCCTCCCCTACAGTGGCCAAGCCAACGATTTCTCAGGCGGCTACGACGTTGGGGACACCATCAGCGACTTCCACCTATGGACCCTGCAGGGGGAGGAATTTCTCCTGTCCAATGAGGTGGACGAAATCAGGCCCACCATTCTGTTCAACGGTTCTGCAACGTGTGTCCGATTTCAAAACGACTGGGACATCAACGTCTCCCCAGATGTCATTGATTGGACTCAAAACCACTTGAGTGATTTTAACTGGGTTCCTATTTATGTGGGCGAAGCCCATGCCATTGATACTGAAAACTGCCCTTCCAACTGTCCAGACCTGCCCATTCCCGGGCCTCACGGCCAATACATGTGGCAGCATCAAACGGTTCAGGAGAGAATCGACGCAGCACAAGTCGTCATGGACTTTATGGGACCTGGATCAAACAACGAATGGGCTTTCCCTTTTGATGACATTCTAATTGACGCCCCCAACAACTTGGCGTACGAGCATTTTTTCCTGAGGCCGGCTGGCATTGTCGTCATCAATTGTGATGGCATCGTAGTGGCCCGCGGAAATTGGCTTGGCGGGTTTATTTCCAACCCCTCCAATCAAGCCTTGCTCGAAGGCCTGGTGGAAAACCCAGGTGTGAGCGATGCGGCATGTCTGCTCGTTTCTGATTCACAAGAACCTTGCGATGGGGACTTCGTGGACTCCGATGGAGACGGAGTATGCGACGAAGCAGAATTTCTGTGGGGCACCGACCCTTTCAATCCTTGCGACCTCGGCCAAGAAGGAATGGACGATTCAGACGGCGATGGCAATTGCGACGCGCTGGAAGCGCTGGTCGGTTCAGACCCAAACGACCCTTGTGACCCCCTGAATCTAGACACGGATGGAGACGGATTCTGCGACACCGAGGAGGAGCTCATGGGCTCGAATATGTTCAACCCATGTTCACCCGTGGGAACGGACTCGGATGGAGATGGATATTGCGATTCGGAAGAATTGGTGATGGGGAGCGACGCCAATGATGCTTGCAGCCCGGACGGCTTGGATTCCGACTTGGACGGCCTCTGTGACAGTGCGGAAAACGCCTCCGGAACCGACCCGAACGATTCTTGTGATCCAAATGGTACAGACTCAGACAACGATGGACTTTGCGACATCGTGGAAGACATGATCGGGTCTTCATCGAGCGACCCCTGCGACCCATACTACGACGACACCGATGGTGACGGGATTTGCGACACCCAGGAAGAACTGACAGGCACGGACCCCATGGACGCCTGCTCTCCGAACGATTTGGATTTGGATGGAGACGGATGGTGCAGCGGACTGGAGATGGCCAACGGCTGGAACGATTTAGACCCTTGCGCCCCCATTGCCTTGGACGATGATTTAGACGGTTGGTGCAACTTGGAAGAACAGTTGATGGGCACGGACGCTCAAGACCCTTGCTCTCCTGACGGAACGGACACAGATGGCGATGGAATTTGTGACATCCAAGAATTGCTGGATGGCACCTCTCCCACCATCGCTGACGTTTCCCTCGGGTTGGATGCCTCCATCTCCGCAGAAGCGCAAATTCAGGTGATGCCCCAAGGTTTTGGGATTCAATGCGCCGCTTGCCTGGGTGCTCCCTTTGCGGTGTTTGACTTGTCTGGAAGGACGGTCCTTTCAGGTCGTTTGCATAGCCAGAACTCGCTGAACCTGCCCATGGGCAATTACGTCCTCAGTTTGCCGTCCCTTGGGATCCAGCAGCTCCTGCCTCAGCTGCACTGAGACTGAACCCAAACTTGGGTCGTTTCTTTGACGCAGCGCGTCAGCATGACCTCGAGCTCTTCCAAAATTGAACGCCCCTTATCCAAGGTGAGAAGCGACATCGCGAAATTGATGCTCGCAGCCGCTGGTGTTCAAGGCGTTGCACTGATTGCACTCCCCGTCTTACAGCGTTCGTTTTATGGCCCTGAAGCTTTTGCCGACTTCGCCATATACTCTCAACTGGCCGGCTTGATTGGAGCCATCAGCACGGGGCGCATGGATTTGGCCATTGTCCAACATCAAAAGGCGCCGTTGGCAAGGGCTGCGTTCATCCATGGCTCCAAGCTACTGTTGGCTGCGTCTCTGGCGGCCTTTGTTCTGGCTCACGCTCTGAATTGGGGAGATTTTCAGATGGGTCAAGTCCACGGCCTCCAAGTTTGGTTGCCTTTGGGCGTGGCCAGCATGGGACTCAGCGCGATGTGCACGGCATGGATGTCCCGTGCTTCCGCATTTTCTAAGATTGCCCAATACCGCGCAGCGGGTGGGATTTCTGGGGAAGGTCTGCGGTTTGCAGCAGCGAGCTTAAGCCACACTGGACTCATCGCAGGTCGCATCGCCGGACAATGGCTCACCTCGCTGTTGGCGCTGAGAAAGGTGATCCAAGACCATTCTGGTTGGCCTCGGGCCTCGGCAGAAGACCAAAAGTCTGCCTGGAAATTGGACCGCGACTATCTTCGTTTCACCACGCCTGCCAACATTCTGGCCATGGCCGCGAATGCGTTGCTCATCTTGTTTCTTTATGAAGCCGCCCCGCGGGATTTCGTGGGACAAGTGGGAACTGCGTTGGCCTATTTAACGGCGGCCTCAGGGCTGGTCATCAAAAATGTGAATGATGTCTTTTTCAGGCACCTTAAGGAGGTGGCGAACCAACACCTCTCCAGCCTTTATGGACGTTGGTCCATCTCTTTGATGGCCGTGTCAGCGGCGGGCGTTGCCTGTCTGCATGCCATACCAGGGAATTGGGTCACCCTTGCACTCGGTGAGCGTTGGGCCGATATGCTTCCTGCCATGCAATGGCTCTCCTTGTGGATGGTCCCTTGGATTGCCGGGTCCTCCCTGTCGGGGATCTTCCCCCATTTGCGCCGACAATCTCTGGCCTTTGTACTGGACTTGGGACACTTGATTTTGATCGCAGGATGGCTGGGCCTACGCTGGATTGATGTCCCCGCATCTTCGCTGGGAACAGACATGCGCATTCTACAGGAATATGCTTGTATTCAGGGTGGGTTTTATTCCTTCACCCTGATGGTGGGATGGTACTTGTGCCAAAAGGCCAAGTCTACTTCCGCAGTAGATTAAAACTCCACGACTTCGATCGAATCGGGGTTCTTTGTCAATGGACGTGCAAGTAATCACCCGACAAGCCCAGTGACATCTCTGCCGAAGGCAAAGCCTCGACCATCATGTATTCATGGTGGTGTCCAGCCTGATCGGCTTGGGCCTCATGCTCGTCTTCATGGCCCTCATGTCCCTTGTGGGCGTGGTCTTCGCCTTCGTGGGCGTGATCATCATGCACTTCGAAGTGAATCTCACAGCGAACCTCCTCAAAATGAAGGTTTCCATCCAGGTAATATTCCAAACGCAAAATCCCTTTTTGACGCTCATCTGAACGCAGAATGAAATACGAACCGGCCGTCCAAGAATCGCCGCCGAAGAATGCAAATCGACCGTCCTCGTAGAAACGCAAGCGCGAGGCATCCTTCCCATTTTCGTCTCCGAGGACCCATTGGCCGGCCAATTGCTCGGGAAACGGGGCTCCATGATCAGGGTGAGCAGCGACTTCGGTGATGGCGGGAACAGAGCCGTAACCCACACCAAAAATGAAGGAACAAGCAACCAACAAACAGGCTGACAATGAATGGCGAATCATGGCACAAAACTACCTCAAGCAGAGGTCGTAACTTCCCCTTCCCTGATCGAATCAACAGAATCGCAACTTCAAGAGATCCCGATGCGCTCATCCGTACTTCCTCTGCTCTTTCTCCTCGCCTCCACGTTGACCAGCTTTGATGCTTTCTCTCAAATTGAAAGCAACACCAACGACAACCCCTTTCGCCAGCTGTATGACGTGCTTCCCACGCCCAACAGTGTGCGCGCAGCCAGCGGTGCCCCTGGGCATGCATACTGGCAGCAGCAGGTGAACTACGTCATGGACATCCGGTTGGACGATGCCACCCAGCGCATCGACGGAAAGGAGACCATCACTTACATCAACAACTCTCCCGATGAGTTGCGTTATCTCTGGTTGCAGCTCGATCAAAACGTTCGCGACTTGGACAGCGACAGTCACATGATCAAGGAGGGTTTCATGGAAGAAAGGATGACCTTTGACCGCTTGAGCCAAATGGAACCCGACTTTGATGGCGGGTTCAAAATTGAGGCTGTCAAGGATGCCAGTGGCAAGGCCCTGCCTCACACGATCAATCAAACCATGATGCGCGTGGACCTGCCCAAGCCCTTGGCTTCAGGTGGGAAATTCACCTTTCAAGTGGATTGGTGGTACAACATCAATGACCGCCTCGCCATTGGAGGCCGCAGCGGTTACGAGTACTTTGAAGACGAGGACAACTACCTGTACACCATTGCTCAGTTCTTTCCCCGTCTTTGCGCTTATTACGACCGAATGGGTTGGCAGAACAAGCAGTTCCTGGGAAATGGCGAATTCACCCTCGAATTTGGCGATTACGATGTGAGCATTCGGGTCCCGAGCGATCACATTGTGGGCTCTACCGGCGTTCTACAGAACCCCAAAGAGGTCCTGACCGCTGAACAGCGCACACGTTTGGTCGAAGCCAAAACGGCAGAGCGTCCTGTGCTCATCGTGACCGAAGAGGAGGCACGGGCCAACGAAAAAACCAAAGAGAAAGGCCTCAAAACATGGCGATTTAAGGCCGACAACGTTCGTGACTTTGCCTTTGCCTCGAGCCGCAAGTTCATTTGGGACGCCATGGGCGTTCCATTGGCGACCTCCACACCCATGGCCATGAGCTACTACCCCAAAGAGGGCAACCCGCTTTGGGAACAGTACAGCACCGAAGCCGTCGCCCAGACCTTGGAGACCTATTCTGACTTCAGCATCGAGTACCCTTACCCGGTGGCCATCAGCGTGCACACCAAGTGGATTGGCATGGAGTACCCCATGATTTGCTTCAATGGAGGCAGGCCCGAGCCCGACGGAACCTACAGTGCCCGGACCAAGCACGGCATGATTTCCGTGATCATCCACGAGGTGGGACACAACTTCTATCCAATGATCATCAACTCGGATGAGCGCCAATGGACATGGATGGACGAGGGACTGAACACGTTCGTTCAATACCTCACCGAAAAGGAGTTTGACCGCAACTACCCAACGCGCAGGGGACCTGCCCGCGACATCACTCGCTACATGGGCGGCGACCCAAAGCGGATTTCGCCCATCATGACCAACTCCGAAAGCATCTTTCAATTCGGTCCGAACGCGTATGGAAAGCCCGCCACAGCGTTGAACATTCTGCGCGAATCTGTCATGGGCCGCGACTTGTTTGACTTTGCATTCAAGGAGTATGGACGACGCTGGGCCTTCAAGCGTCCAACACCTGCAGACCTGTTCCGAACCATGGAGGATGCGTCCAGTGTGGACCTCGATTGGTTCTGGAGAGGATGGTTCTACACCAACGACAAAGTCGACATGTCCCTCAAAGACATTGAATGGTTCCAGATCAGCTCCGGAGATCCCGATGTCGAAAAGGCCCTTGACAAGGCCAACGAAGAGTCAGAACCGAAAGACTTGTCACTGGAACGCGATAAAACCTTTATTGAAAGCACCCGCCTGGAAAACCGTCCTGAGCTGAACGACCACTACACCACAGTGGATCCTTACGAAGTGATGGACATCGAGCGCAAAGAATACCAAGACTACTTGGCTGACTTGGACGAAGAAGAGCTCAAAATGCTCTCCTCTGGAAAACACTTCTACCAGTTGACCTTCGAGAACCTAGGCGGACTGGTGATGCCCTTGGTCGTGGAGTTCACCTACAGCGATGGCACCACCGATGTGCGTCGCATTCCCGTGGAGATTTGGCGCAAGGGGGCGAAGGAGGTCACCAAGGTATTCG
>CALKHD010000159.1 GCA_938092195.1 uncultured Flavobacteriales bacterium
GTTGCGCTGTAGTTACAAGCCGTGCCATCAGAACAACCAAAGGCTGAGCTGTTGGCTGCGCCTGGGGTTCCATTGTCGACCCAGCTGCCCTGCCAGTTGTCGGGATCGTCGTTGTTCAATCCGGTTTCGATCAACTCCAAAGAGGCACATCCACCATCGGGGCTGGCCGCGAGGATGTTGCCCAAAATGTTGATCTCCTGTGAAGGCCATGGATCCGCGTCGTCGTAGGTGACGGCGTCTACAATGTTGCCGTAAGCGTCCTGCAATTGGACGGTTCCACCTCCGTTGCCCCAGTTGCCGTTGTCCATCAAGAACACGGTGATGCCCATGGCGGTGTAGTTGGCTTCGGCCACAAGACCAGGAACCACCAAGAAGTATCCTCCCGCTGGGATAATGGACCCTTCAGGCAAGGTGGCCGCGTACGAAATGGAAGTGGGGTCTGAGAATGCTGACCACACTTCGTAGCCACTCAAATCCGCCTCATCACCGGCGTTGTAGAACTCGACATATTCCCAATCGAAGTCACCTCCTTGGTTGTCACAAGGGTTGTAGTGGATTTCGTTGACAATGATGTTGGGCAAGGTGTAGTAACACGTTGTGTTGTCCTCCACTGTGGCGTCCGCATTGTAGTTCAACGCCGTCGAGTCGGTGCAGCCTGTGATCACACAGCTGCCATCGTCTGAAGTGGCATCGGCGTTGTAGTTGTCGGCTGCTGGATCAGTACAACCAGGAATGTTGGCACAAGAGCCATCGTCCTCGTTGGCCAGAGGCCAGTAGTTGGGGAAAGTGGCGTCGGTGCAACCCAAACGCACCACGTCTGTGGAGTCACGCGGCTCCAATTTCCAGTTGCCATAGGCATATCCGGTAGGCGCCGTAACGCGGTAGGTGCGACCCGCTTCAACCAAACCAGCACCGAAGGCGTCGTAAGCACGGTCGTTGACCCTAGCGCTTCCAGAGCCATCATTGATGGACCACTCAGCAAATCCAAGATCCGCGTTGTCACAATCGGCTGTGATGCTGATCAAGACCGCCTCCCAATCTTCCATGTTCATGTCGCCTGAGTTGAGCACTTCGGCCTGCGGCAGCGGGTTGCCAGAACTCACAATCGAAATCGTGGGGTTGGGGATGTAATCGTTGCCGAACCAACTGTCGGGGCTACCGGTGATTTCCACCTCATCTCCAACGGAAACGTTGCCAATGGATTCCAAAGTGGTTCCACCTCCGCGCACCCAGATGGCGGAGAAAGCACCTGTTCCATTTTGCATGGTGAAGGCAGCTTGGTTTCCGAAGGAGCCATCGTCGGTGAGGTAAACACCGGTTACAATTCCAGTCGTGGTCACCAAACCAGTGGCTGAGCCGTCATTGATTTCCTGAATGGTCACGTTGGGAATGAACAAGCAACTCCCATCGTCCACAGTGGCGTTGGGGTCGTAGTTCAAAGCCAATGGGTCGGTGCAGCCTTCTGAATCTGCTGCGCACAACCCCGTGAAGTCATGGCTTGTAAAACCTTCCAAATCATTGTTGAGGGCGTAGTCGTTCTCCAACACAATCCACTCGCTGTCCTCTGCAGAGGTTCCGGCACTGGCTGCCCAGTCTCCTCCGTTTCCAAAGGAAACCTCAGGCTTGCGTCGGATGGTGTGGTTTTGAGTGGCATTGGTCACGCCTGCAGCATCCCAACCTGAACCGGGGTCACCCCCGTAAGCCTCACCAATGACGTCGATGAGGGTCCAATCTCCACCAGTGTCGAACGAGGCCGTTGGGCTAAAGAGCAATCCAAAGGCGTCGTCTCCATTGGAGAGGAAGTTGAAAGTGGCGTCAGCGCTGTCCAACAATGAAGCACTGGCAGAAGGATGAACGATGGTGAAGGTTTCACCGGCAGGGATGCTGCCTCCAGTTGGGAAAATGTCCTGGACAAAGTCCCACTCACCGGGGTTGTTCGCGCCATTGGACTGGCTCGCGATGGCATACAGCGCCAAGCTCACGGGGCTGTTGGTGGGGTTGTAAACCTCGAGGTACTTGTTGTTGCTGGAGCCCTCTGCGGCCTCGCTAAAGAACAGGTCACAAGGCTGGCTGCCCGTGCAAGAACCGTCGTCGATGTCTGCACCTTCAGTGGTGTTGTCAGCGCTGGGAAGCGTGCAACCGTAAAGCAGAACATCATCGATGTCACGGGGGATCATCTTGAAGTTGCCAAAGCTGTAGTAGAGGGGTGCAGTGACCTGAAACTGAGCGCCTGCTAACACTTCGCCCGTGGCGAGGTGGTCCCAACCACGGTCGTCCACGCGCAACTCACCAGAAGCGTCGTCGATGCCCCACTCTCCATTTCCGAGGTCAGGTGAACCCACCGTTCCTGTGGTCTGGACGAGAACGCCTTCCCACTCTTCCATGCCAGCTGCCGCTGTACCCAGCACCTCAGGTGCAGGCAATTCGTTGTTCTGACTTTGGATGCTGGTCACCAATGGGTTGCCACCCACACCTTGAATTTGGGTCAGGCCGAAATACTCGACGATCTCTCCAGAGAGGCTCACAAAATCACCCAGGGCAACAGCCACTTCTGGGTTGAACGCGAACAATCCACTGTAAGCACCTGTGCCCTGCTGCAAGCTGAATGAGCTGCCGTAAACACCGGTTACAATTCCGCTCACGGTCACCAACGAATCGGTGAAAACGGGCGGGTCAAGAGCTTGTCCTTCCTGGATGGTGGCGATGGCGATGGCGCCGTCCACCAAGTTGCAACTGTCGTCGTCGATGACGGCGTCACTGTCGTAGTTGTCAGCTGCAGAGTTGGTGCAGCCCAGCTTCTGGAAGTCACCGGCATTTCTTGGCTCAATGCTGTTACCAAATCCGCCGTTGATGGCACCTGTGATTCGGTAAGAATCACCCAGCATCACACCTTGCTCGGTGTACCCATCATATCCCATGTCATCCACTGTGTGGTTGCCAGAACCATCGTCAATGGTGAACTCACCAAAGTTGTTTTGCTCTCCTGTGACAGCACCTGTCACTTGACAAAGCACGCCTTCGTATTCCTCGAGGTTGGCATCTGCGGTGGACAATACGGCTGGAGCAGGCAGCGCATTGCCGCTGTTCAAAATCTGAGCCGAAGCCGAAGTCAATTGTGTTCCACCGTTGAAACTTCCCACGATGCCGGTCACCAACACGCTGTCGCCCACGGCTACCTGGGTGGTGTCGTCGAGCAATCCTCCGCCCACATAAACAAACATGCCGCTCCAAGCTCCCTCTCCATCTTGGATAGAGGTGTTGCTGCCATAAACACCCGTCACAATGGCTGGAAGGGTGACCTCCAGACCGTTGTAGGCGCCATCGTCGTTGGCGCCCATGTCTTGTTGCACCGCGCTGATTGTGGCCGCACTGGGATAGGTGCATGACCCATCTTCAAAATCGGCATTGTCGCTGTAGTTGGTGGCGGTGTTGTCTGTGCAACCTCCGCTGCCCACAGTGATGGTTGCCACCATGCCCAATGAGGCGTGGTTGCCAACTGAGCAATCGTAGTTGTAAACGCCTGGGACAGTGAATGTGTAACTGCCAATGCAAGTGGGCTCCTCAGGGGTGCCGCCGGCCACCAATGCCAATGAAAAAGCTTCAGGGTTGCCGTAGGACTCCCCACTCAAAACGCTGATGTTGCCATTGACATCGTGGGATCCACCCACATTCACCCACACCACGGTGTCACCAATGGATACCTCAAGGTCTGCTGGGGCGTAGAAATAAGCACCGGCTTCTACCACCACTCCAGACACACCACATGCGTTGTCTTCAGACACCACGTTGGCACCGCATTCGCTCACGAGCAAGGCAATGTCAGCTGCAGTTTGCTGTTGGTTGGCGTTGTGGTCTTCACAACCCGAGGCGGAAGAGCCATCCGAGTAAATGGTCCAGTTGGCACCGTTCCATGTGGCACCGTCAGGAGCCGATGTTGTGCGAATCGCGTATCCATCTTCAAACTCGTGACACGTGTTCGAGCCATCCTCGCCAATCACGCCAAAGAAGTCCACGATGTTGTCGCTGCTGTCGTAAAGGGCGATTTGGTCGTCGCCATTGCTGTCCGCAGCACCTCCGGTTCCACCAGTTAAATCCGGGGCAAACCCGTATGCTGCAGTGAATCCATCGGTGTTGTTGGCGATGTAAACACAACTGCCATCGTTGAGCGTTCCGAGGTCGGTGAGGCTAATCTGGCCTCCCTGTGGGGTAGCACTGTCATTGGTCCACCGTTTCAAATACCAACCGGTCAGGTCTACTGGAGATCCTGAACTGTTGGCGATTTTGACAAAACGCGCATTGGAAGCGTCAGTCGGGTCTGCCAACATCGCCAAATGGGCGGTCTGAGCAGAAAGGGCTGCAGTGGTCAAGACTGCAAGGGTCAAAAAAAGTGAGCGCATGGTGATGCTGAGGTTTGGCACAAAATTAGATGACCAACCCACGTCTTTCCACCCTCTGACACAGCATTAACATGATGATAACGTGATATCAAGATGGTTTTGACGTTGAAATGGTCAATCGGAGAATAATGACCCCTGAACACCGCGAAAAGTTTTGCGATGATGTGAACAGTGGCCCACAGTTTGAATGGCCGTCTTGTGCGCCTTTGTGGGGTAGCCCATGTTGGTTTCCCACCCGTAGTCAGGATGATCCAAAGCCAACTGATTCATCAGGTCGTCCCGATGGGTTTTGGCCAAAATGCTGGCTGCCGCAATGGACAAAAAACGCCCGTCCCCTTTGATTTCACAGGTGTGAGGAATGGAATGTGGTTTGAATCGATTTCCATCGATGAGCAGGTGATCCGGCCGAAGAGACAATCCGTCAATCGCTCGATGCATGGCCAAATACGTGGCTTGCAGGATGTTCACCTTTTCAATTTCTTCGACACTGGCCCACCCCACAGACCAAGCCAAGGCTTCGGATTCAATGCGTTGCCTGAGCGCCTCTCTGGCCGCTTGACCCAGTCGCTTGCTGTCATCCAACCCAGCGTCCAGCCAAGCCTGGGCCGAGGGGCCGGGTATCACTGCCGCTGCCGTCACAGGACCTGCCAAACAACCACGGCCCGCCTCATCAATGCCCGCTTCCGAACGGCCCTCAATCAAACATGAAGCCAGCGATTGGACTTTCATGGCCTTTCCTTGGGTTCTTTCCAATCCAATCCGCACTGCTCTGCCGCTTTTGACAAGCAACCCCAGAGCAATCTAGCCGTGCGATCCCAGCTGAAGTCGTCGGCTCGGTCTCGTCCTTTTTCGATCAGATGGGCGCGCAAAGCCGGCTCTCTTTCCATCCTCAGCATCGCCTCGGCCACAGAATCGGGGTCGCCTGGGTCGACTTCTAAACCTGCACCTTGCGCCACCTCGGGCAGGGAAGTTCGGTTGCTGTGAATGGCTGGCGTCCCGGCTGAAAACGCTTCCAGCAGCGGGATTCCGAACCCTTCAAACCACGGGATGAACACCATGGCCCCCGAGGCGGCCAAGACCGCTGCCAAATCTGACTGTGGCAACCAACCGGTTTGATGAACATGTGCGGCAATGGAGGGAGGCACGCCCTTCAATGCAGAAGTTGCGTCGAATCCCCTTCGGCGCCAAAGCGGAGTGCCCACCAAAAGCAAGGACCACTCTCCTCCTTGATTTCGGTACGTTTCGAATGCAGCCAGCAGGCCTTTCAAGTTTTTCCTCGGGTGTTGGGTTCCCACGAAAACGAAAAATGGAAGGCCCTTTGAAAATCGATTTCGAATGGCCACTGCGGCTTGCTCCGAGTTGACCCCCAAAGGTTGATGGTAGGCTGCTCCGGCTCCATTGTAAACCACATCAATCTGGGCGCGGTCCACATCATATCGCTCGGAAATGTCTTGGGCACTGAACTGACTCACCGTCGCCAAACGGACCGCACGGCTGGCTGCATCCGGAAAACGATGACGGTAGTGTTTGGAAACCGATTTGGGCAACCACTCTGGATGGTGCTCAAAGTTCAAGTCATGTTGAACGGCGACCTGTGGAACTTGGGTTTTTCGGCTCAAAAAACCATCTGGAGAAAGGAAGATGTCCGCCTTGATTTTCCGGAGAACCCTGGGCACGCCCCAATCCATCCAAGCGTCCACAAGCAAGGGACGACGCGCTGGAGGCCAGACCCAATGAAGGGTCACGTTTTCTCCCGGAAACAGTTCAGATGGAGGGTTGCGGTCAAAAAGAAGGTGGAATTCGTGCTCGGGATGCGCGGAAATCATCCTTTGAACCGTTTCCAAGGTAAACCAACCAATGCCGTCGAGCTTTCCTGGCACCACCAAGCGCGTATTGATTGCAATCACCGACATGCGAGGCGAAACTAAGCCCTACCAGCCCGTGCCAAAAAGAACCCACTTGCACAATCTTTGTACCCCGAATTTTCCGCTCAGGCTGGTGCATCTTGCACCTGACTCGAAACGTCAACATTTCAGGCCATGAACAACACCCAAGACCAACCAGAGGAGGCCGCATTGCTGCTTCGAATGTGGAACTGGCGCTGGCCGCTCCTGGTCGCAGGAGCCATCGGTGCGGTGATCAGCGCTGCCTCCACATTTTTAATTGAGCCCGAGTTCCAATCTTCCGTGGTGCTGTTCGCCCTTCCGCAGCAATCCATTGGCGCTCAATTTTACGAATCCGAAAAGCGAGAAGACATTCTGGCCTACGGCGAAACTGAAGATGCCGAGCGCCTGCTGCAAATCTTGAATTCGGATCGGGTGCGTCGTCGAATCATTGAGAAGTATAACCTGTGGGAACACTTCGACATCATGAGGGGAGAAGCAGGCTCCAATGCAAGCATGGCCAAGGTGTACGCCGGAAAGGTGGATGCCGCGCTCACCCGTTATGGGTCCATTCGAATCGATGTGTTTGACACCGACCCCACCATGGCCAGGGACATTGCCAATGACGTGGCCAACCTTACTGACTCGGTGTCCAATCAACTCAGGAACGACCGTGCCCTCGAGGCCTTTCGTTATGCCGAGCAGTCCCTTCGAGGACACCAGGCCGGCATTGCCGACATGGAGGACAAGTTGGCAGAACTTCGAGATGTTGGGGTGTACGACTACCCCGTTCAAATCGAGGGTTTAAATGAGCAATACGCCACAGCCCTCGCTGAAGGATACGGGGACCGAGCCAAGCAGATCATGGGCAAAATGGAGCAACTCGCTCCATACGCGAGCATCTTCAACCAGCTCACCACCAAGTTGGAAGATGCATACGAGCAAGAAGCGGTCTTGAAGAAGCGCTACGACTTGAACAAACTCGACGCCGAGTCCCAAATTCCAGCCGCATTCGTGGTGGACAGGGCTGCAGTGGCCGACAAGAAAGCACGGCCTGTGCGGTGGTTGATCACTGTCATGGGCGCGATTTCAGTGGCCCTTGGAGCCTTGGTTTTCCTGTTGTTTCGAGAGGCGGTGAATTGATGTCCCCAACGGGCGGCAACTTCAAAAACGTCAATGCCACCGGTTGGTCCGCCCTGCCGGTCATGGTAGGGTACGCTCTCCTTTTAGGTGTGGCCATTGCCTTCAGGGCCTACCCAGTGGCGGCCCTTCCCTTGGTGTTGGGCGTGGTTGCGCTGGCCTTGTACCGGCGGGACTGGCTGCTGCTTGGACTTCTGGCCACGGTCCCCTTGAGCCTCAATTTGGAACAGCTTCAAATTGGCGGCGTGGGTTTGTACTTGCCGACCGAGCCCTTGCTCTTTGGGTTGATGCTCCTGTTCTTCATCGATCGGATCCGCGGCATTCGCCTCGATGCTGACCTTGAATCACACCCCATCACGCGGTGCATTCAGGTCATGTTCGTGTGGCTGTTCATCACCACGCTCACTTCATCTGACCCCATGGTGTCCCTCAAATTCACCATCGCTCGAGGGTGGTTTGTGGTCGGCTTTTTCTTCTTAATGGCGCCTTTGCTCAAGTCTTCGAAGCGCCAAGAGAATTTTGTGCTGCTGTACCTCCTGCCCTTGCTGGTGGTCATCGCCTACACCGTGATTCGGCACGCCAGTTATGGCTTTGACAAGCAGGCGGGCCATTGGGTCATGGATCCATTTTTCAAGGACCACACGAGTTATGGAGCCGTGCTGGCCATGTTTTGGTTCCCCACCTTGGCCCTTTTGCTCAAACCCAAAAGAGGGGCCATCGGCAAGTTGGGCATGACCACAGCCTTCACCATCCTGACTTTGGGCCTGGTGCTGTCTTTTACACGCGCCGCCTGGGTTTCTGTCGCGGCGGCGGCTGGAATTGGAGCCCTGATGATGCTCGGGGTCCGTTTGCGAACGCTCGTGGCAGCAGGCGGGATGGGTGTTTTGGTGCTGTTTTTTGCTTGGGATCAATTGGTGGTGACGTTGGAACGAAACGATCAAGATTCTTCAGACGACCTCACCGAACACGTAGAGTCCATCTCCAACGTATCGAGTGACGCCTCCAATTTGGAGCGCATTAACCGATGGAGCTGCGCCGTGGCACTTTGGCAGGAACGGCCATGGGTAGGCTGGGGGCCCGGCACCTACCAATTCGCCTACGCGCCATTTCAAAGGGCAGAGCACCGCACCATCATCTCCACAAACAATGCTGACCGAGGCAATGCGCACAGCGAATACTTAGGTCCATTGGCCGAGCAGGGTTTGCCAGGCTCGATGATTGTGCTCGCCTTGCTCTGGCTCTCTTCCACCCTGGGCTTTCGAACCTTCAGGACCATGAGGTTGGTGGGAAGGTGGGAAGGCTTGTGGTCGCTGTCCATTTACTTGGGACTGCTCACCTATTTCATCCACGGGGTGCTCAACAACTACCTCGACACCGACAAGGCCAGCGCACCATTCTGGGGCTTCTTGGCCATCATGGTGATCAACGACATAGGCTTCAATCGAACCGGGTGGTCAAAAGAGCAGTATCATCAGCAGGGTCAGCCACACCTCGGTGCTGCTCCCAATCAATGATGATGGACGCATTCAGCGCCTCAACCCCTGATTCTCGCTCAGATTCCACCAACGTCTGCAATCGGTGCTCCCCGTAAGCTTCAGATTGGCTGTTCTCCTGCTCCACAAGACCGTCGGTAAAGCAAACCAGGGTGGCTCCTTTTTGAACGTGCAATGACCCCACGCCCACCAAGGGCAAAAA
>CALKHD010000160.1 GCA_938092195.1 uncultured Flavobacteriales bacterium
ATCTGCGGTCAATCGCTTGGGGTCCACTTCCACGGTGCAACCTGGCACAGAGATGGGCAAGGCGAGGGTATAAGTGGGGTGGGTCCAAGGCCATGCTTTTTGAAGCGATTCGCCGTCTTTCAGAGGGCGGTGGCCTTGCGTGACCACCTGGGGAATGTGGTGATCCATGGTGGTGCCATCGGCTGTGGTGATTCTCACATCCACAGGGAGTGGGAGGGGCCCGATTCTTTCCAACTCAATGAAGGTGCTGTCGCTGGTGATCCGGACAGAGGTCAAAGCGACATCGACGTGGTGAGTGGAATGCAGCATGTACTGGAAATAGGTGTCCAGTTCTAGGCCACTTTCCCTTTCCATCACCCGCTTGAAGTCCACGGGGCCGGGGTGCTTGAACGACCATTCTTCGAAGTACCGTTTGACGCCCGCGTTGCGGGCTTCTTCGCCAATGATGGCGCCGAGCTGGTTCAGCAAAACTTCTCCTTTGCTGTACGCTCCCGTACCGTATGCGCGGTTGGTGACGTAGTGATCGGCGTGGGTAGCGAGGGGTTCTTCTCCTCCGTCCCTGACCAGATTCAAATACCCGCCATAGGCCCAATAGTGGGGCTGCTCTCGGGATTCATTGAACTCTTCGGCCAAGAACTCGGATTCTATCCATGAGGTGAATCCTTCATCCATCCACTCGTGCAGGCTCTCATTGGTGGCCAACAAACCTTGGAACCAAGCGTGGGCCATTTCGTGGGCCGTCACGCCGACCAAGCTTCGCAGGTTGCGGTTGCCACGAATCAAAGTGCACATGGGGTATTCCATGCCACCATCGCCGCCTTCAATGACGGTGTACTGTGGCCAAGGATATGCGCCCACATTCTCAGAGTAGTAGACCATGGCGCGCTCTGTGATGGCTGGGAGCTCATCCCAAGCGCCGTAGCTCGTGTCGTTTTGGTGAATGAAGTGAAGGGTGGGGCCATTGTCCACTTGGCGGATGGTGTGCACGAAATCGGGGTCTGCAGCCCAAGCAAAATCGTGGACGTTTTCGGCCTCAAAATGCCAGTGCAATTCACCCTCTGAAGGCGTCTCTACATCCGCGTATCCGTGCCCGCATTCGCTCGGGTTTTTCAACACGCCAGTGCCTCCAACCATGTAGGCGGCATCCAAATGAATGGTGACATCGAAGTCTCCCCAAATTCCGTGAAACTCGCGCCCCACGTATGGATTGGTGTGCCAACCATGGTGGTCGTACTCGCAGGCTTTGGGGTACCACTGGGTCATGCTCAGTTCGACGCCTTGGGCATTCATCCAGCCGGAGCGGCGCACCTGCCGAGGCACTTGCGCGTCCCATTCGAGGTGAATTCGAACTTTCTTTCCTGGGGCGAGTGCTTTTGGCAAATCCAACCAGCCGATGGTGCCATCGGTGGTGAAGTTGGCCGCTGTTTTGCCCACTTCTGCAGTATGAACCTTGATCCAACCCCATTCGTCTTCGGGCAAGTTGCCAATGCGGTCGCCGACACGTCGATCGGGGTCTGCAATGTTGCGGCTCCGCACGTCCATCATGCTTCCGGGCTGGAAGGCATTGAAGAACAAATGAAAAGGAATCCGTTCCAGGCGGTCTGGGCTGTGGTTGGTATAGACAAGGTCCATGACACCTGCGTACTGATGCTGAGGGGCATCCACGGAGATGTCCATGGTGTAGTCCACCTCTTGTTGCCAGCCTGGATATTGGGCGGACAGGAGAGAGGGAACGAGAAGAAAAATTGGCGCAGCGGTGCTACGCAAGATTGATTTCAGTCCATTCATGGCGGTGTGCAAGTTAGTCCATCATCCCGCCTGTAAACCGGAGCGGAGGAATGCCCGCATGGGGGCGGCGGCTTTGAAATGGGCCATGACTTGTTCGACAAGGTTGTCTTGAAGAAGCGCTTTGGCCGGCAACTCGGCCATGTAGAAGAATTGCTTGTTCATGATGTGCGGACAGACCTCGGCCGCCGCCTGAAATTCTTTGGGGAGGCGAACGTTTCGCTCTCCCAATACGGCCCCGTAATGCCCAGAAAAACCGGGGTCTTCCATCAGCGCATTGAACGCCATGGGGTCGGCTGCGATTTTTTCCCGCAAGAAGTACAGGTCTTCTTTCTCGACCCAATAGGCTCCGCCTCCAATCATCACCTTGTGGGCATCTGCATGGAAGTACAGACCGGGATCCCCCGATTTTTTTCCGCCAGGGGCAATCCCTGCTGAAGCGTGTAGCTTGTAAGGGGTTTTGTCTTTGGAGAAACGTGTATCGCGGTGGATTCGGAAAATGCAATGCTTGGGCGCGAGCTCATCGAAGCCAGGTTCGTTTTCTGCGCAAGCTGCGATCAACTCTGTCACAAAGGCCTTAAAGGGGTCGCGCACATGGTCCTCGTAGTCTTTTTTATGCTCCGCATACCACTCGCGGTCATTGTGGGCTTCAAGACCTTGGAAAAAAGAATGGAACTGGGACGAGAAGTGCTTGGGCATTACGGACATGGAAGGGCATCCTCCACGGCGTAAATCATGATTCGCTCAGAGGAGTTGATGGGGTTGAGTTGACTGAGCCACCGATCTATGCGTCCCGCTTGGATGGTGGTGACATACCGAATGTCGGGCATCGCAGTTTTGTAGGCTTGAACGGCTTCGCCCAAGTGTTGATGGCCTTGAAACAGCAAAAATTCGGGAGGATGGGCGCACCACTGGGCCGCCACTTTTAAAGGGTCTTCGCCTTTTCCATCTCTCCGGTTGTCAGTGTGGTACGTTCCCCAGGTTCCAGAATAGAATTGAGGGGGCATCGCACCACTGTCGACTTGAATCATGGCGAAGTGTTGGGCGTTGTTGTCATGCAAAAAGGACATGGCACATACGCGGCTTTTCTTGGCTTCATAGGTCAAGGTGAAGGGCAAGACCAACAAGTTGATGCCCCAAAAAACACCCCACAAGGAGGTGTGAAGGCGGGGCCTGCGCGACCACCATTGGCTTTGGTCTTTCCAAGTCTGCCAGCCCACCGCGCCCAATGCAACAAGGGCAGGGACAATGGGCAAAATGAACCGCTCTTGCTTGTTGATGAATGCACTGTGAAACAACAGAAACGCGGCCACGGGAACAAGGACGCGCCACCAAACAACGGACGCGGACCTCCCCCTGTGGAACGCTCCCCACAGCAGCATGATGCTGGCCGGAGGGATCAGCAAACCGAGCAAGGTCAAGAGGTACTGATACCAAGGGCCCTTGGGGTAATTGCCAGCATGGGTTTGGTTGTATTCGATGTAACCTCTGAGCTGGACAAACGGCTCACCCCACACAAAGAGGTCGGGACTTTGGGCGACAAAAAACGTGACCAACGCGGTGGTCCCGATTCCCAGCAGTTCCCGCCATTTGCCCTCCAGAATGAGTACTGGAGCCAATGCCAAACCAATGATGCCACATTGATACCTCAGGCCTGTGGCGATGCCAATGCCGATGCCCGCAAAAAGGATTTCTTTCCAACCCAACTCCCTTTGCTTGGCCAGCATCCAAAAGGCGAGCATCAATGGCGGTATGCTCACCATTTCCACCAATTGATGTACGCCGAGCAATGGCCAAAGGCCACCGGCTGCCAGCATCCATGCGACGTGCACGGCTGTCTTGGGTTGCCTAGGAGAGAGTGCCCGGGACAGCAGATAACCCAAAACGATGGTCAGGCACCCAAACAAACCGTGGAGCAGACGTATCCAAAGCATTTGCGCCTTTGGGTTGTCGATCCCCATCCACTCCAGCGCAGAGAACACCAGGAATTGAGAGCCCACGTAGGTGAAGTTGGCGGGTTTGGCTACAGGGGTACCAGATTGATTCCAGGGCAACCAATTGTTGTAGTCTTCACCGTCTATCCAGCTTGATGCCGCCTCGACGACCAAAAAGTGGTCGTCGTGCATCATGTAACCTGTGCTGAATTGAGCGGCGATGAGGCGCAAAATCAAGCCGGCGAACAAGGGAGCCAGAAGGGGATGCCGCTGCATGAACGAAGTCAGATGCCGATTCCCCAGTTGTCCCGGGCATTCAGCTTTTTCCGGAGCTTGGCCATTTCCAGGGCTGCCACGGCAGCTTCCGTGCCTTTGTTGCCATGAACGCCACCCGACCTAGCGCGGCTTTGTTCGATGTTGTCATCGGTCAAAACACAAAAAACAGCGGGGCGGTCTGCGTCCATTCCGGCGCGCAAAACGCCCGATGCTGCGGACTGACAAACAAAATCAAAGTGGGCGGTCTCTCCGCGGATCACACTGCCAATGGCAATGGCTGCGTCGCATTGGGCGTGCTTGAACAGCCATTGACAGCCAAGGGGGAGTTCAAAGCTTCCAGGAACGTCATGCACAATGACATCGGCAACACCGGCTGCCTTGAGCACCTCAAGGGCGCCATCACGAAGGGCGTGCGTGATTTCTGGGTTCCACTTGGACACCACAAGGCCTATGCGCAGTCCTTGACAGTCTTTCAATGCCTCCTGATCGAAGGAGGAAAGGTCGTGACCTTCGGTGGCCATGAAGAATCAGCGCGCGGCGATCGAAGCCGCCAAACCTTCAGCTGTGAGTTGAAGATTGGAAGTGGGGTAATCCGTTGCGATGCGAGAAAGCTTGCTCTTGGCAGCAGCCTCGTCTCCCAACTCCAAGTCCACCAGAGCGCCTTTATAGAGGGCAATGGGGGTGAGGTAATCTTCACCCAATGAGCTGGAGGATTTGCCAATGGCATTGTTAAAGGCGCTTTGGGCAGCATCGTAGTTGCCCAGTTCCACTTCGCAGTCTCCAATGTTGATGTGGGCGATGGCCGAGAGAATGTCATCTGCCAAACTCGCTCCGGAGAAAGCTTCGATGGCGCCCACGAAGTCGCCTTGACCGCGAAGGATCACACCCATTTCATAACCAGCACGGGCAGCAGCTTTGGTTCCACCGTGGTCTTCGGAAATTTCCAAAAGACCGGCGTAGAGACCATCTCCGTTGAGGGCCAGGTCTACACTGTCCATCATGAAGTATTGTTCTGCGCGCCATGCATCTTCATTCGCGGCGAGCTCAGCAGGCTCCACGATGAATTTGCCATAGCCAACGATGGCGACAATGACGAGTGCCACCGCAGCAATGGCGATGACTAGATTGCGGCTGTTGTTTTCAATGAACTGCTCGGTCTTACCGGTCAATTCTTGAACTGAAGCGCCTTGGTTGTTCTCTTCGGCCATGGAGAAATCGTATCCTGTTTACGTTCGTTGATGTGGTCCGGGATTCAACGTTGAAAACCCTTCGCATCGCATCTGCGGACAAAAGCCCACTTTTGCAGACGGCAAAAATAGCCAAAGTGAACGAGTCCGAAACCTTCCCCACAAGCATGCGCCTCACA
This sequence comes from uncultured Flavobacteriales bacterium, assembly GCA_938092195.1. Classification (GTDB taxonomy): domain Bacteria; phylum Bacteroidota; class Bacteroidia; order Flavobacteriales_D; family Sanyastnellaceae; genus UBA8752. The sequence continues at coordinate 5,362 of CALKHD010000160.1, forward strand.
CGGTTGCAATTGCTGGATTTCAAGAACCACGAAGAGGTGGAATTGGATCTGTGCCCGCAGGTCAATTGCTTCCTTGGGGACAATGGAACAGGCAAAACGAATGTGTTGGATGCCATCCATTATCTCGGGAACGCAAAGGGCTACTTCAACCCCATTGACTCTCAAAACATTCGACATGGGCGAGAGGCGTTTTTGGTGGAGGGGACTTTTTCTCTGACCAACGAACACGGTGAGGAGTTGGACAAAGTGGCTTGTGCAGTGGCCAAGGCTCAGAAGAAACGACTGAAGCGCAATGGAAAGGCCTACGACAAGTTGGCCGATCACGTCGGCCGGTATCCAGTGGTGATGATTGCGCCTGCCGATTCAGTTTTGGTGTTGGAGGGCAGCGAGGTCCGACGAAAGTGGATGGACATGGTCATCAGCCAATATGACCGGCCATACTTGGACCGTCTGATTCAATACCATCACTTGGTGCAGCAGCGCAACAATTTGCTTCGGTATTTCGCTGAAAACCGAACTTGGGACGAAGATCAGCTGGCCCCTTGGGACGAGAGAATGGTTCCCCTGGCCGAGGCCATTGGAGAGGAGAGAAGTCTGTTTTTGGATGAATTTGAGCCCGAATTTCAGCGCATCCATGCGGGGCTGTGCCGGGGCAAAGAAGAAGTGAGGCTATCGCGACTCACCCGCGTTGAAAAGGACAGTTTTGGGGAAGCTTTGATGGAAGCCAGGGACAACGACCGAAGGCTGCGAAGGTCCACGGTGGGCATCCACAAAGACGACATTGACTTCAGAATTGGAGACCATCCTCTGAAGCGATTTGGAAGCCAAGGCCAGCAGAAGACGTTTTTGCTTGCGCTCAGGTTGGCCCAAGTGGAGCACTTGGCCAAACGCGTTGGGAGGCGGCCCATTTTGCTGCTCGATGACATTTTCGACAAAATCGATGCGCACCGGGCTGGGGCTTTGATGGAGACGCTTGGCAAGGCTCGGTTTGGTCAAGTCTTCATTTCAGACACCCACCGCGAGCGAATTCCAGAGTTGTTGAAGGCGAGTGACGTTCCGTTTTCTTCTTGGTGGGTGGATGGCCAAGGCATGACATCCGTGGATGTGGCCCCTCAAATGGAGGCATCATGAATCGGGGAGGCAGAACCAGACGCGGAAGGGGACGAAACACTGGAAAGGGTGAGGCGGTTTCTTTGGGCGATGCGCTGAGCGAGTGGCTGAGGCTGAGTGGCCACGGGGCCAAATTGGACGATGCCCGAGCCGAAGCTGCATGGCGCGAGGTCATGGGTGAAGCTGTGGCCCGAAAAACGCGCTACTTAAAAGTCAGAGGCGGTGTGATGACCATCGAATTGGATTCAGCCCCCATGAAGGAAGAATTCATGATGGCGCGTTCCCGCATTCGGACTTTGCTCAATGGACACCTTGGCCGAGATCTGGTTCGCGAGGTGATCATCCGCTGAATTCATCGCCGGCTGATCGCTCCTTGGCCGCGGGGGCTATCTTTGCAATCCCATGCGTGCTTTGATTTCTTTCATCACCCGTTTTGTGCCCAGGCATTTGCTTCAACGCTTTGCTCACTTGGCCCTTCAGATGGTTTCGCCCTTTTATCGGGGCCAGAAATTTGAAGATCCCATCAATGGGAGAATGTACCGGAAGTTGCTCTCTTACGGCCGCGCAGACCGGAGTCGTCCCAATGCATTGGCTCCCGACACGTTGAGTTTGGAGCGCCACCGTGCGGTTTGGATTTACTTAACCGAATACAGCAACTTGATGGACGGAGGGCCAGACAGGAAAATGCTGCATCTGGCTCCAGAGTACTGTTTTCTCAAGCGTTTCAATCGGGCGGAAGGACTGGAAATTACCCGTGCAGACCTGGTTTCACCATGGGCAGATGTCCACTTTGATGTCCATGACATTCCATACGCAGACAACCACTTCGACATCATCATGGGCAACCACCTCATGGAGCATGTGGAGGATGACCGAAAAGTTATGGGGGAGTACTTCCGTGTGATGAAGCCCGGAGGTTGGGGAATCTTTCAGGTGCCATTGGACCGCAGCCTGTCCGAGACTTTGGAGGACCCGACTGTGACCGATCCAGCAGAGCGTGAGCGTTTGTACTGGCAACGGGATCACGTTCGTTTGTACGGCATGGATTATGCCGATCGCTATCGCGCTGCCGGATTCGAGGTCGAGGAATTGGACCTGCGAGAGCTATACGGGCCCGAACGTTTTGAGCGTTGTGCCCTCGGTTCGGAGCGTTACCTGCATGTGGTTCGCAAGCCCTCTTGAGTCCTTGACATTTGCCACAATGGGCCATTGGCCAAAAGGCAGGCAACACCCCAAATGAGTTTGAACAGGAGTTGTCCCTTTGCGGGTGACAGGTTAAGGGTGAAAGCTTGAAGAGACTTGGACTCAATGCCCTTTGAGCACCTCAACCTCGCCGCTTTCATCGCGGGCTTGAACGATGTGGATTTGATCCACAGCCGGATTCCAGAGTTCGCCGCTGGTCATGCGCTTTGAAGCCACAACGCGTCCGCTGACATCGAAGATGTGCACTTGAGCGTTTCGACGCACCATGAACCCTTTCCCCTGACGGACCAACCAGGATTCAGGCGCAGTTGCTTCCTCAATGTCAGTGAACCCGCCCGAGCATTGCGCCGAGAAGAAATCCCACATGACTTGGGTGGAATTCACGTCTTGGCTTCCCCAGGCTCCAAACCAATCATGACCGCCTCCGTTGACGCGGTAGTGGTGGAATTCCTGCCCGTTAGGTGCCCCAGCATAGCGCAAGAGGTCAACGGAGGTGTCGTCCACCAACTCCGCATTTGGAAGGGTGCTTTCTTCAAGGGTGGTTGTGCCCATCAATCCCGTCCAATGTTCGATGATGTCGGTTACGCCGGCATTTCCCCAGGTGCCAAAACCGACTCCGTGGTTGTAGGAAACGGTGTTGTCTGATGTCCCATGCAGGTGCACAATGGGGACCACTTCACTCGGGACACAGCCAAAGTCGATGGCGCTCATGGCACCGGTGACCGAGCCAATGGCACGAAAAACTTCGGGGTGTTGGCAAGCGAGAGAGTAACTCATTTTGCCACCATTGGACATGCCGCAGGAGTATGTGCACTCCGGACTCAATTCATTGGACTCTTGCAGGTGTTGTGCCAGGGCCACCAGAAATCCATGGTCGTTGGTGGTGCTGATGCTCAAGTTGGCATTCCAATGGGGGGTTCCCCCACTGTCTTCAGTTCCTTGGGGGAAGACAGCCACAAATCCTTCGCTGATGGCCAAATCGCCCCAGTTGCTGTAGGCCCGGATCAACCCTGCGCTGCTGCCGTATCCGTGAAGCACAAAGACAAGAGGTGCCCCTGGAGGAATGGGATCGGGTGCATCCATGTAGTAGGTCCGCTCGGTGCCGTTGTGGTCAAAAGTCAGTTGGGCATTGGTAGAAAACATCAAGCTGAAACAGAGCAAAGTCGAGAGGAAAAGGCGCACAATCATGGGGATGTTGGGTTCTTGGGTTTAACGAGTTGAACACCATGGATGTTCAATAGGGTTTTGGTCAAAGTTTCTGCGCTGCCGGCGGCAACGGCGACGTCCAGCAGGCATTGGCTAGAATAGCCTTCTTTGAGGATGTCAGCACCTTGGATTTGGATGGCCTGCATGACATGACGGGTGAGGTCAGGGGCATAGCCAAAGGTCAAGTGGGTTTTGAGCACAGATGTTTCTGTGCCAGCGTCCTTCACGGCTTCTCTTCCCGCGGCGCGGTAGGCTTCGATCAGTCCGCCGACCCCCAGCTTGGTGCCTCCGAAGTAGCGGACCACGGCGATGAGCGTCCAGTGCAGGTCATGGGACCTCAGCACCCCATGGATGGGGGCGCCAGCGCTGCCCGATGGCTCACCATCGTCGGCTGCCCGAAATCGGTCTGGACCAAATTGCCAAGCAAAACAGACGTGCCGTGCGGCATGGTGTGCCTTTCGCACTTCTTGAAGGCGTTGCTCCACGGCCACTTCCGATGCCGCTTCATCGTCAAAGGGCAAGGGGAATGCATACCCATGGAATTTGCTTCCCTTGGCTTTGAAAAGGCCTTCACCAGGCCCGAGCAATGTGGGGAACGAGTCTCTCACCAGGTCAGCTCATGGGGTTGAGCATCACACTGAACACCTGAACGGTATGGGGGTCACGGCCGGCGAAGAACTTGTCCAAAGCCATCAGGATGTTGCCTGCACTGAAATAGCTGGTGTGGAACTCCAGCTCTCCAGCCACGCGCCATTGAATGGTGTAGCTCAATTCACGGTCGCGGTGGGTTTGGATGTAGTCCAGCAAAGACTGCAACGCCTGAATCCGGGTGGAGCCAGATGATTTGTGAAAGAGGAAACGGTGGGTGTGCCGGGGGTTGTAAGTGAACAAGGCCACCTCGTGAACCCCTTCCGTGTCGGACCAAATGAATTCAACTTGGTCATCGGCATATCCGAAATAGCCACGGAGATCGTGGAGCAAGCGCTCTTCTGTGGGATGGTCAAGGCTCATTTGTCCGTGGTTTGGATGGAGGATTCAGCAGGGTTGTATTCTGGCAAGTG
>CALKHD010000161.1 GCA_938092195.1 uncultured Flavobacteriales bacterium
CACTGCGGAGTCCACATAATCGATGCGGTTCAGCGCCTGGTAGTCCAGCTCCAACCCCACATACAGCGACGGCCAGGTTTGGCGCAGGAACCGCTCCCGAAGCAGGATGTACTCGCCATCGATGACGCTCTGCACTTCATCGGGAGCGTCGCGGCCGATGCCGTAGTAGTAAAGAGGAAAGCTCTGATAACGTGCGCGTCCGTATATGAACCACTCGTTCTGATCCGTGTAGACCGTGTGGTCAATCCACAGGCCGTATTGGTTCTCCAACGTGTAGAAGGTGAAGGCCTTGAGCTCGCTCAACCGGTTGTTCAGGTCGCGGTTGGCTGAGTACACAAGCAGGCTCGAGACCCCAAGCTCCCAGCTCGTTTCGGGGGAGTAGGCGACCACCGGATAGTGGATCCACTTCGGTGCCGCAGGGTCTTGCCCCTCGCCCATCATGCGGTTGAGATACCGCCGAATGAACCCCGTAGAATCGCTCTCTTGCTGCGCCATTGCTGGCCAGCAGACCCCGAAAGAAAAAAGCAGCGCCAGGGCGGTTTGGGGCAGGACGTTCATTGGACGAAAAATAGGCGTGCCGCTTGGTTTTACACCACCAGAAACGATGCGGTTTGTCATTCTTTTTGGATGCCCAAGTGGCGGGGCGGGGAATGAAAAATCCGGCGCAAAAACGCCGGCTTTTTCTCAGAGGTGTTCAAACGGGAATCAGCGGACCACCTGCACTTGTACGGCAGCGGTTCCGGTCTCGATCTTTAAACGAACGAGGTCCTGCTCCCAGTGCTTGCGCCTTCCGGGCTGGCCCACCAAATCACCGAAGGGCAAACCCATTAAGCATCAATTCTGCTGCACTTCCTCTGTCCTGGAAATCCTCAGCAGGTCTTGGTGGAATACATCTCCTTCAAAGTGCTGGTCCATCGCATTCCAATGGAGCGTCACATTGCCTTGTTCCAAAAACAAACGAACGGAGCGATCGACTTCATTGTAATTGTAAGACAACATTTCCGTCGCCACCAAACTCACCTCGGATGGCTCCATGGCATTGGCGTCATTGAAGGTGAGCATGAGTGTGCCTCGATCAATCCAAACGGCGGAACCAGTCCATGCTTCTGGATGATCGTTGGAATTCAAGGTCATGGCATATGGAACTCGCCATTCAAAGCCCAGCTCTTCAACCGTGGCCGAGACCACCTCAATGGGTTCTGTTGTGCAGGAGGAAAACACGACCACCATTGTGGTCAAAAATGAAGCGAATGCGCGCATGGCTGTTCGTCTTTTTGAGGTTGCCCTCGGTCATCAATGCCACCTGTTTCCGAGGCGGATGCGGAGGCTTTGGCCGCATTTGACGCCCCCTGAATCTCCATTATGGAGCGCCCTGGGGCCACCCCCTATACGGCGTCCTGTCGCGATAGGTTACACATTATGGGCTTGCTTCTGGTCCAAAACCAGGCCCAACTGGCCAACATTCGATCAGTATTTGCCCTTCCCTGGCTTGCCGTAACTGCCGCCACCGGACTTTCCTCCGCCTTTCTTGTAGCCGCTCTTCTTGTAGCCGCCTTCACCGCTGCCACCTTTCTTGTAGCCGCCCTGTGATCCGGATTTCTTGAAGCCACCTTTGCTCGGCATGAAGTCATCGGCCCGGGTTCCCCCGTTGCCAAAACCACCGTCATTGAATCCGGTGTCAAACCCGTCCTTCTTGGGACCGCTTTTGTTGAAGTTCTTCTTGTAGCCACCTTTCTGATGCCCCCCCTTTTTAAAGTCTTTCTTGTAGCCACCCTTCTTGTAGCCGCCTTTTTTGAAGTCCTTTTTGGGGCGGTATTCAGAGTCGTCCCTGCCACCGCCTTTCTCATTCAAGTCTTGGCGATTGCTGAGGTTCAACCGCTTCAACTCACGGGCCAACAATCGAGCAATGATGTCCTCCTTGGAAAGCGGAGAAAGCAGCAAGTCCACCTCTTCGAGAAGGCCTTCCGGGGCTTTGTTCCCGTCTTTCTGTTCCACCAAACCTCTGGCCCAGCTTCTCAAGCGCTCCTCCACAATTTGATCCGCGCGGGGCACATCCACTGCGGCAAAATCCACGCCCAGCCCTCGTGACAACTGATTCACCTTGCCTTTCTCTTTCCGGCTTATGAACGCCATGGAAACGCCCTTTTTACCGGCCCTCGCCGTACGCCCCGAACGGTGGGTGTAGTAGGCTTGGTCATTGGGCAAGGAGAAATGGAACACGTGCGTGAGGTCGTTCACATCAATGCCCCTGGCCGCCACATCTGTTGCGATGAGCACCTGCAACTCACGGCGCTTGAAGCGCATCATGACCCGATCGCGCTGATGTTGCGACAAATCACCGTGGATGGCATCTGCCCGGTAGCCCTGTTTGATCAGCCCTTCAGCCAAGTTTTGGGTGTCCCTCTTGGTTCTGCAAAACACCACACCGTAGAGCTCTGGATCCAGGTCCATGAAACGCGTCAAGGCCTCGGCCTTGTCGGTGTGCCGGACCATGCAATACTGGTGCTCAATGTTGGTGTTGACTGTGGTCTTTGGGTCGATGCGGACCTCGAAAGGATCCTCCATGTAATCCTTGACCATCCGCCGAATCTCCTTCGGCATGGTGGCGGAAAACAACCAAGTCTTCTTTTCGTCTGGCGTAAAACTCAGAATGGTATCCAACTCCTCTTTGAAGCCCATGTTGAGCATCTCATCGGCCTCGTCGAGCACCAAAAACTTCACCCGATCCAACTTGACCGACTTGCGCTTGGCCAAGTCAATCAAACGACCAGGGGTGGCAATCACCACCTGACAGGGACGCTTGAGTTGGTTGATCTGCGTCACAATATTGGCACCTCCGTAAACGGCGACGGTGCGGATTCCTTTCATGCGGCCTGCAAAGAGCGAAATCTGCTCTGCAATCTGCTGTCCCAACTCTCGGGTTGGGGCCAGAATCAGAGCCTGGACATGGTCTTGACTGGCGTCCAAGTGCTCCAACAAGGGAAGGCCAAACGCAGCCGTCTTGCCCGTTCCGGTTTGAGCGAGACCGATGAAATCACAGTCTCCCTCAAGCAAGCGTGGAATGGCCTGCTCTTGAATTTCCGTGGGGGTATCGAAGCCGAGTTTACCAATCGCTTCGAGAATGGGGGCTGAAAGCCCGAGGGTAGAAAAGGTCTGCACCAATCGTGGAATTGAGCGCGAAGGTCCGCTTTTTGTTCCGGCTTGCACCATGGAAGGGCAAGAGATATGCGGGAAGCCCTCATTACAAGGAGATTCTCCTTTCAAATTCCACAGCTGAAACGGATGCCACAGCGGGTCGATTCAAGCCGAAAGCCCCTTTGAAGCGGCCGAACTGTCGCAGCGCCCTTGCCTTTAACTTGTGGGCATGAAGCTCCTAGTTCTTTTCCTTTTTTGCCTCTGGAACGCAACTGCATTGGCCCAAGACACCTTCAGCATCGTCGCTGTAGACATGGCAACGGGGCAGGTGGGCAGCGCTGGAGCCACCTGTTTGGACGACAACCAAATCGCAGGTGGCGCTGTGATCATCAGCGATGTCATTCCGGATGTGGGGGCCATTCACACCCAGAGCTATTGGATCCCCGCCAATCAAAATGCGGCCAACTTCCAGGTGACCAATTTCGCCTTGTCCCCAGAAGAATTGATGGACTGGCTTCAGGAGAACGATGCCGAAAACAACCCTGCCGTGCGACAATATGGCATGGCGGACTTGGTGAGCGGACAAGCGAGGGCTGCGGCCTTCACGGGGGACAATTGCATGGACTGGAGGGGCCACATTGTGGGCGAGAATTACGCCATCCAAGGCAACATCCTGTTGGGTGAAGACATCCTGACACAGATGGAAGATGGCTTTCTTTCCACCGAAGGCACACTGGCCGAAAAGCTCATGGCAGCCATGCAGGGGGCCAATGTCGCTGGAGCCGACACCCGTTGCCTCGACGAAGGCGTGAGCAGCCGAAGTGCCTTTTTGAGGGTGGCCAACCCGGGGGACAACCCCAACAACCTGTCGCTGGACTTGGTGATCTCCCTCACGCCATTTGGTGTGGAGCCCATCGATGTCTTGCAAGAAGCGTTCGACAACTGGAATGCAAGCAGCCACGTTTTGAACCCCAAAGAAGATGCGCCACTTCTGATCACCCGACAGGTCGACAACACAGCCCTGCTCAAATGGAGTGGTCCCACGCCGGCAGAGCTCATCGCCTTCGATGAACGCGGTGCACAGGTGGATGTGGTCACCTTGTCCGGTCCCTGGACGACGTGGACATTGCCCACTTCTGGATTGCTGTTTCTGCGTTTGGTCGACGCCAATGGCGATCTCCTCTTCACCATGCCATACGGCACCCAGAGCGCCTCTCCCAACACCCAGAAGGGAGAGTGAGAGTAAGCTCGATTAGTCTTCGATCAGCCAAGTCCCCTTGGCCACCCGACCTTGGCCATCCATGCCGATTAGATGATATTGGCCAGGGGCCAACCCTTCGCCTTGGATGGAGAATCCATTCTCTGAAGCACGGGCCTCGACCCGAACCTTTCTGCCCTGAACGTCCACCACACGGAGACCCAACAACTGTCCGGACTCATTGGGCCATTCTACAGAGATCAGGGCACCAGGGTTGGGGTAAATCACCAACGTACTTTGAACAACCGGTCCGGGGATGTCCAAAGGCAACCCTGAACAGTCCAAGGCCGTTCCCATTCGCAGTGAAAGCGCATCGAAATAACTGTCATTGTCGGTTCCGGCAACCAATGTGCCCTGCAATTCCATGCGAACCCATCGGGTCATGGGAGGCAACAGTGACTCCAACTCTACCAATGTCCAAGTGACCGTTGGCATCTCGATCCAATCGGTTTCTCCCATTGGGCTCTGATCTTCATCTAAAAAGACGAGGCGCATGGCCGGGATGTCTGCCCCGCTCCAATCGCTCAGCCTACCTGCAGCCAAAACACTTTGAACGCCTGCATCGATGGAGTCTGCCCAAGCGGTCACTTCTACATCTTGGTGCATTCTGCCCAAGGCGCTCTCGGTGCAAAGCCCCCCCACCGTAAAATAACGGTCACCCTCAAAAGGATTCACCCCCTGACACTCTCCTGCGGTCAGGGATTCGGCCACCCCTTGGGTCACCACCCAGGCATTCATGTTGTCTTCTGCCCCTGGATTCGCGAGCAGGTTCTCGCCC
>CALKHD010000162.1 GCA_938092195.1 uncultured Flavobacteriales bacterium
TTTTCCCACGAAAAAGATTCCCGGATTCATGTTGGGCAAGCGATCATCTCCATCCCAACCCGAGTGGAACCCAAGCCAGGTTTTCCGCCTCGCCAGAACATCTCTGGCATTGGCACGACTGAAGGCATTTGAACGAGCCCCCCGTCCACTGCCCACCAGAAGAATCCAAAGGGACCACAACACGTCCACCCTCCTTTTGGCCCTTGTTCTCTCGATTCGTCCCAATCCATCGGCCCCCCATGGCAATTGCACGCCCGGAGCTGAACCTGACTTGCGGCCACCGAGGGCCAACAACATGTTCGACGGCACGACGCGAAGATCCAGCCCCAATCGCCCGGCTGTGCGCACCCAAGAAATCACCTGCCCTCCTCCAATTCCCGCATCACACAACACCATTTCATTTTGCAGAATCTCATGTTCTAAATCACATGAACCTTCAGACTCTATTACGTTTACTTTAAGCGAACTGCCATAAGAAGACTCGACCCAATTTAAAAGGTCTTCTGACCTCTCTTTTGTAGTCAGTAACCCCACAGAAACACCAGACCTCCTCCACCTCCATCGCTTCGGCGCAACAGCGACCAGCGCCCAACGCATGAGGATGGGCAAACAGGCCAAGCTCAACGACAGAAGGGCAGCGGCCATTCGACTTACCCGCAATTGCTCTGGAAGCAGCGAATACAGCACAATGGTCACCACTCCAGCTGCGCATCCAGCCATCAATGTCCTCGTTCTCACCAAGGGGTGGTCATGGCTGCCAAACCACCGATTGGCCAACATCGCCGCCAATGAGCCCACCAACACCAAGATGGCCACAGGCAAAGCCGGGTGATCAATGCCAGAAACTTTCGCATGGCCCATCACTACAAGGGTTCCCGCCAAAGCTGCAGACCCCATGTCAAGCAAGGTTAACCACTGACGGGAGACCCAGCCATTGATGAAGGCAGATACCGCCCTAACCTGGATGCCCAAGCGAATCATCACCCTCATGGCCAAGGCCTGCCCCCCAGCAAAATGCTTTTCGCTGAAGATCCTCATGGCATCATGAAAGACCCTCACGTAGGACAGACTTCCCTTCTTGGTGCTCTCTCCTTTGAAGTGGATGATGGGCGCTTCACTTAAATAATGATTGACCCAACCCCCTTCTTTTATCCTGATGCTCAGGTCAATATCCTCTCCATACATGAAAAATGCTTCATCCAGCATTCCAACATCATCCAAGGCCTTTCGACGCATCCACATGAAGGCTCCACTCAACACTTCAACTTCAGCTGTCGAATCCTCATCCACAGCACCCCAATAGTACCGGTTGAACACATTGCTTCGCGGCGCAAGCCTCCAAAGACCGCTCAAACGGCAAAACGAAGCCCAAGGTGTGGGCATTCCTCTTTTGCTCTCCGGCAACCAGCGTCCAGAACCGTCATACATGGGAACTCCAATCGCTCCAATCTTGGGGTTGGCCTCTGCATGGGCCAAAACAAGGGCGAACGTATCCTCTGCCACCACCGTATCTGGGTTGAGCAACAGCACCCACTCGCCACTGCTTTCCTCGTAAGCCCGATTGTTCCCCTTGCTGAAACCCAGGTTCTCCTGAGATTCAATAAGCTTGACCCTTGGGTAATTTGAAGCCACCCAATCGACTGTTCCATCGGAACTTGCATTGTCCAAAACAATCAACTCAGACTGAACGGGCCCCAATCCATCCATGGCTTTCAAGGCCGCATCCAAACAAAGGCCCAAATGGCCCTTCACATTGAAGCTGACAACGATGATGGACAGTTTCATGATCAGCTAGAGGAGTCCCCAGTTGTGGAGGAATAAGGCAGGCGCTGCTGCAAAGACCGAATCAAGGTCAACTCGTCTGCGTACTGAAGCTCATCTCCAACTGCAACACCTCTGGCCAATGTGGTGATTTCCAAACCCATACCCCGCATCCGCTTGTCCAAATAAAAGGCAGTGGTGTCTCCCTCCATGGTGGTTGGCAAGGCGAATATGATCTCTGAACACCCCTCCGATTTGGCCCTGATCATCAGAGATTCCACCCTCAAGTCCGCTGGACCAACTCCATCCATGGGGCTGATCACCCCGCCAAGAACGTGGTATCGACCCCTGAAGTGGCCTGTCCCTTCAATGGCCAACAAGTCTCGCAAATCCTCCACAACGGCAATACGAGAAGCATCTCTTTTTGGGTCCATGCAGATGTTGCACACCTCCTCCTCCCCCAAATTCCCGCATGTTTTGCAGGCCTTCACACCCTCGCGCATGTCCTGGATGGCTTCGGTGAAACGCCTGACATCCTCCTCATTCCTCCCCAGCAAATGCAAGGCAAGCCGCAACGCAGTGCGCTTACCCACTCCGGGCAAACCGGCGATTTGATCTACGGCTCGGTCAATCAGACGTGATGGCATCTCCACAAGGCCAAAGTTACGCGGCGACGTAGCTTGCTGCCATGGAAACCCCACTCTTGGCCCTTTTGGCCGTGATCGGCTATTTCTGCCTGCTCCTTTTCCTTGGCCATCAAACCGGAAAAGGGGAAAGCATGAGTGACTTCTCTCTTGGCGGAAGACGAAGCCCTTGGTGGGCCGTGGCCTTTGGGATGGTCGGAACATCGCTCAGTGGTGTGACCTTCCTTTCTGTGCCTGGATGGGTTGGAGATCAGCAATTTGGATACATGCCCATGGTGCTGGGCTACGTACTGGGGTACGCGGTCATCATGTTTGTGCTGCTGCCCCTTTACTACAGGCTGCAATTGACCAGCATCTATCGCTTTTTGGGCGACCGCATTGGCGCTGTGGCCTACAAAACCGGCGCCGGCTTCTTTCTGGTTTCTCGCAGCATAGGGGCGTCCTTTCGGCTCTACTTGGTGGTATTGGTCTTGAACGAAACGGTGCTTCCCGAAGCCACAGGGGCCGCATCTTGGCTCCGCTTGGCGCTTTTGGTGGCGGGATTGCTCGCCGTGATCTGGGCATACACCCGACGTGGCGGCATTGCAACGGTGGTGTGGACCGACACCCTGCAAACCGCCTTCATGCTCTTGGCAGCTGGAACCGCATTCGTCCTCATCGCCCAACAACTGGGGTTGAGCCTATTGGAAATCCCCTCCGCCATTGCAGATTCCGGACATGCCCGGTGGTGGTTCTTCGAAGACTTTGGCGCCCCAAATCACAGCGCAAAACAACTTGTATCGGGGGCATTTATTGCATTGTGCATGACTGGCTTAGACCAAGACATGATGCAGAAGAACTTGAGCTGTAAAAACCTCAAAGATGCCCAGCTCAACATGGGCAGTTTTTCGGTCGTGCTGGTCTTTGTCAACCTGCTGTTTTTGGGATTGGGCGCACTGCTTCTCATGCTCTCAGAGTCCCAAGGGATTTCAGTGGAGCGCGCCGACCTTCTTTTTGCAACGGTGGCACTCGAAGGAAACATGGGGTGGGCACTTCCCATTCTTTTCCTTTTGGGGCTCATGGCTGCGGCCCTGTCCAGCGCAGACTCTGCCTTGACCGCACTCACCACCTCTGTATGTGTGGACTTTCTTGGCATGGATGAAACCGCTTCGAAGCCCAAAGACACCCAACAAAGGCAAAGGGTCCACTTGCTGGTCTCGGTCATGGTGGGAACCTTGATCCTGGTGTTTCATGCCGTCAACGACAATTCAGTGATCGCCGCCTTATTCAAAGTGGCCAGTTACACCTACGGTCCTCTTTTGGGCCTGTTCGCCTTTGCCCTCTTTCGCTCAAAACCCACCCCACTGTCATTGGACCGGTGGATTCCTTGGATTGCAGTGGCAGCTCCCGTTTTAGGTTGGCTACTGGAGCAATGGACCACCTCACATGGCTTCAGTTTTGGCTTTGCTCTGTTGCCCGTCAACGGCTTCTTGACATGGTGCGGTGCATCGTTGATGGCCACAATCGAGCTGAAGCAGGAACAGCAGACTTAATTTTGCCTTTGCAACAAGACACACATGGAATCCCAAACGTCCCATCTGCTCGGCAGACTCAGCGAATCAGCCACCATCGCCATGAGCCGAAAGGCCCGCGAACTCAAAGCTGCTGGCCGGGACATCATCAGCCTTTCTCTGGGCGAGCCAGACTTCGATACTCCCGCCGCCATCAAAGCTGCAGGAATCGAGGCCATCGAAAACAACTTTACCCACTACCCTCCAGTTCCAGGGTATGCAGATGTCAGGGAAGCCATTTGCGACAAGCTGAGGAGGGACAACGGCTTGGACTACGCTGTCAACCAAATTGTGATCTCCACCGGCGCCAAGCAGAGCCTGATGAACGTGGTGTTGAGCTTGGTCGACCCAGGCGATGAAGTGATTCTTCCAGCGCCTTACTGGGTGAGCTATGCCGACATGACCAACCTGGCGGGAGGAAAAGTGGTGGCCGTGGACACCGGCATTGAACAAGACTTTAAAATGACCGCAGACCAATTGCGGAACGCCTTGACGCCCAAAACGCGGATTGTGATGGTCAACTCTCCCAACAATCCATCGGGCAGTGTCTACACCGAGCAGGAAATGGCCGAATTGGCAGCTGTCCTTGCAGAACACCCGCGGGCGATTGCCATTTCAGACGAGATCTACGAATACATCAATTTCACGGAAGACCACGCCAGCTTGGCCTCTCAAGCCGGCATGATGGACCGCACGGTTACGGTGAATGGTGTGTCCAAAGGGTTCGCAATGACCGGATGGAGAATCGGCTACATCGCCGCTCCTCAGTGGATTGCTGCGGCCTGCACCAAGCTGCAGGGCCAATTCACCAGTGGGGCCAGCGGCATCTCTCAAAAGGCCACCGAACGCGCCATGCAAGGAGGTGGCTCCCTGTCAGAGGACATGAAGGCCGCCTTTTTGGAAAGGCGGGACATGGTCGTTGCAGGATTGAAAGCCATTGATGGCTTCGAGGTCAACGTACCTCAAGGGGCATTCTACATCTTCCCAGATGTTTCTGCACTTTTCGGGAAATCCCATCCCAACGGAACCATCCAAAGCGGCCAAGACTTGTCTATGTACTTGTTGGAAGCGGCAGATGTGGCGACAGTTGGAGGTGACGCGTTTGGATCTCCAAACTGCATCCGCATCAGCTATGCTGCCTCTGAAGTTCAACTCCAAGAGGCCATTCGCCGAATTGGAAAAGCCATCGCCGAACTCAGCGAATGACCCAACCCACGCCCACCCCATCCCCTTGGACCCAACAGGACCAGGAAAGCGCACTTTCGGCCTTGGACAGGGCCCCCGAACTGCGCATACTGGTGGTGGGCGACTTAATGGTGGACCAATACCTGCTCGGTGGCGTCGACCGAATCAGCCCCGAGGCGCCTGTTCCCATTCTCAGGGCAACGGAGAGAGACCGGAGACCCGGAGGGGCAGCCAATGTTGCACTCAACTTGAGAGCGTTGGGCTGCAAAGTGACCCTCTCTGGCATCATTGGCGATGATGAAATCGGCCAACACCTTTTGGCCAACCTGGAAAATTCAGGAATCGACAACCCAGGCATTGTGGCCCACCCAGGCCGGCCCACCACCCTGAAAACCAGAATCATGAGTGGAGGCCAACACCTCCTCAGGGTGGACGAAGAAGTCGACACCGACTTGAGCCACGCCGACTCTCAACCCTTACTCAGCGCCATCAAAGCCTGTTTAGATGCCCAACCTCACGACGCCATTCTCTTGGAGGATTACGACAAAGGAGCACTGTCTCCTGTCGTGATTGCGGGGATCCTTGAAGAAGCCAAAAAGCGGGCCATCCCCGTGAGCGTCGACCCAAAGTTTCGGCATTTCGACCTGTTTCAGGGGGTGTCACTGTTCAAGCCAAACCTCAAAGAGCTCAAAGAAGGCTTGGGCCTACAATGGGAAGTGGACGACCATGGGGCCAAAATGAAAGGCATTGAAGATGGACTCACGGCATTGGAGCAGTCCATTCAGCCTGACGCCATTCTTCTGACGCTCAGTGAGCTCGGTGTACGCATCCGCTTCTCTGGTCAAGACATTCATCACCCTGCCCACCCCAGAGAAATCTTGGACGTTTCTGGGGCAGGTGACACCGTGATCGCAGTGGCCACCGTGCTTCTGGCATGCGGGGTCTCCCCTTCGGCCCTGGCCGCCGTGTCCAACCTGTCTGGAGGGCTGGTCTGTGAAACGCCTGGGGTGGTCCCCATAGACCCCAACTTGCTTCGGCAAGAAATCCTCAGGCTCCCCATCGGATGAATCTGCATGAGATCAGGGAGCGCATCAACGTAGGGATCCATCCCTACAGAGAGCGCGTACTCTCCTCTCTCAAGGCCATCAATGTATTGGTCTCTCTGTCGGCCTTTGCCAGCCTGATCGCCTACTATGGATTCCCACTGGAGTCCGACATTGCCCAGAGCCTCATTGGCGTCATCAAACTCAGCTTTGGGTTTTATGTGGCGCACTTCTTTGTGAAGTGGCTCTTTGACTACCACCCTCTGCAATTCCTGAGAAAGAACAGCTTTGAGGCCATCCTCATGGGCATTTTGATCTTGGAAGGCGTAAGTGACCTGTTTACAGGCAAAGTCTTCTTGGGACGGGCCTTGGACCCCCTTGGCATTGAATCGGTAGAAGACTGGACGGTTTGGCTCGTTCAAGCCTACTTCCTGGTGAT
>CALKHD010000163.1 GCA_938092195.1 uncultured Flavobacteriales bacterium
AAGGAGGCACCGAAATGATCGAGCTTAGAATCGGAGGAAAGGGCCGTCAGGGTTTGGGCTCAGTAAAGACATAGAGCAGCAAGTGCGTCTTCTTTTTGGAATTCAGTTCTGATGGGCCAGTGTAGATGTACTGGGTTGTCAATTCGGGGTGGGCTTCCATGAATGCGTTGACCGTGGTTTCCCACGTGAGTTTGTCCGCCAAGAAGGGAAAGTCGAATTTGTAGATGCCACTCACCACTTCTTTCCCTTCAACAGGCGCCCTGCCTTGGGCAAAGGTTTGGTTCGAGAAGTTCCAAATGGAGATCGAAGTCAATGCTGTCAGGACAGCTCCAATGGCGATGGCCAAGATCGCTGGCTTTGTGGGCGACCAAGAAACCAGGCCTTCATCTGAAATGGGCACGTGCTTGAAGACAATCCAGGATGCAATCAGCACAATCCAAAAGAGTCCGTGCTCCAAAAGTTGGAAGCGGTCTCCAAACACCTGGTCGGCAATGGAGAACAGGCTAAACAAAGTCACAGAAGCGAGGATGGCCCTGAAGAACCATGTGTCGGTGATCGCTTCGTTCCCCTTTCGCAGGCTCAAAAGAGCGACCAGATAAAGCGAGAAGTTCACGGCCTCTAAGGCAGACACCCCGGCCAGGGCCGTGGTGGCAAAAAGAGGGTCCTTGAGCCCGAGGGATCCGAAGAATTTGATGAACAGGGCAAAGAAGTCCTTGCCTACCCAGAGGAATTGCACATCAGGAATGACTTTGTCGACCACACTCAGTCCCCAGAAGAGGGTCCAGAAAACAAGGATGGCAGCACGGAGAATTTTGCGTTCGTTCATGGCCGGTTTTCTGTCATGATGTAAAAAATGAGGGCGTCCGCCTTTTTCAATCGGAGCGGTTTGGGTACCGTGTAAATGTGTTGGATGGACTCGTTCGGGTGGGACTCTTTGAATTGCGCAAGCGTGTTTTCAAACACAGTGCTGCCGCCCAAGAAGGGGAAAGCGACTTTGTAGATGTGATCTCCAACTTGTTCAGCTTCGATGCCATCTGTGCGCAGATGAAAGTCGCTTGTGTTGTGTTGGAAGATGGCCGTGGCTGTGGCCAAAATCAGCACACCAGAGACCGCGGTAGCCGTGATCCATTGACTCCTTGGAAGGGTTGTGGTGCCGTGCGATGGGGAGGATTCCAGCTGGATAAAGACCACCCAAGACATCAATGAAATGAACCAAAACAGCGTGTGCTCAAGCAGTTCAAATCGATCGCCAAACCAGTGGTCGCCAATTGAGAAGAAGGTGAAGGTGCCCAGGGTGAGAAGGGTTCCAAAGAAGGACCAGCGCCTTGAGGCTGAGGCGTTGCGCTGAA
Organism: uncultured Flavobacteriales bacterium; assembly: GCA_938092195.1. Classification (GTDB taxonomy): domain Bacteria; phylum Bacteroidota; class Bacteroidia; order Flavobacteriales_D; family Sanyastnellaceae; genus UBA8752. Next base: position 1,350 of record CALKHD010000163.1, read on the forward strand.
TTTCAAAAACCAAGGCTCCACAGAAAAACACAAGTGCAAATGCTTCCAGAGCGCCGGCAAAGGCGAGGGCTGCGTTGGCAACGTCGGGTGAACCCAGTCCAGTTGATTCGAAGTATTTCTGAAATTGGGCAAAGCGGTCTCGGCCCACCCAGAGAAAATGAGCGCCACCGACCACTTTGTCGATGAGGTTAAACAGCCAGAAAACCGACCAGTAGAGCAGTATGGCATACCGAACCAATTGATGGGTTGCAGAGGGGCGTTGATCAGGGTCCATGTTGAGGGTTGGAGAAAGGGAAGCTAAGAGAGATATGGAGGCATTCGAAGTGTATCAAGGAAGGTTCTCCTTACTTGGGTTTGGACGATTCTTTGGCCGAAATTGCTGGCATGACAACGGCAAAGCGTCAGCCTGTGATTGTTGTGCTCTCGGGCGCTGGAATCAGCCGGGAGAGTGGACTCCAGACTTTTAGAGATGGCGATGGCCTTTGGGAGGGGCACGATGTCATGCAAGTGGCCACCCCAGAAGCGTGGGCTGCGAATCCCGCACTCGTCTTGGAATTCTACAACCAGAGAAGGCGGCAACTCGATGAAGTCCAACCCCATGCGGCTCACCGTGCGCTGGCGGATTTGGAAAGCTCGTTCGATGTCCGAATCGTGACTCAAAACGTGGATGACTTGCACGAAAGGAGTGGCAGCAGTCAGGTTCTTCACCTGCACGGGGAATTGCGTTTGGTTCGTCCAGAAGACGATCCGGGATTCCATGATGAACGGCTGATTCGCGTGGGTGAAGCCGAATGTCGCGGTCCGGATGTGGTGCTTGGCGACGTGGATCAACGCGGAGTGCAGTTGCGTCCGCATGTGGTTTGGTTTGGGGAACCGGTGCCCATGATGGAACGCGCATCTGAAACCGTCGCTCAAGCCGATGAATTGCTGGTTGTGGGAACGTCGATGCAGGTATATCCCGCCGCAGGTTTGGTGAATGAGGCCCAGCGTGGATGCCGAATTTCCATGGTCAACCCTGATCCTGAATCAGCCAAAGGCCACCGGTACAATTTGGATCAGTTTTATTGCGCACCGGCCTCAGAAGGTGTGTCGACCTGGGCTTCTGAATTGAGCCGCCGTTGGGGGGTAAACCAGGGTTGAAACTGCTTTAGGATTGTGTTTTGGCCACTTGGGCCATGACCCACATGGCAAATCTCGCAGGTCGAGTAGGGTCAATCATGGATTTCAGGTTCAATCAAAAGGCCCGCTGATGGGCGGGCCTTTTGGAATGTTCTAAAACGAAGCGTTTGGCTTTACCGCTGGATGGCGAGGCGCTGAGGCGCTTGCCCTAGAGGTCCGGCGAGGTAGAGGCCCGGCTTCAATGCCGAGACATCGAGCACTTGGCTGCCAGGCTGGAGCGTGACTGTATGGACGCGTCGGCCATTAAGGTCAACCACTTCGAAGAGGGTGGTTTCACCGCCCCAAACCACACGGAGCTCAGAAGCCGCAGGGTTGGGCATGAGTTGCCACTTGGCGAGGGAAGCATCTTCAATGCCACCAAGGACGGTCACCACGATGCAAGATTCGATTTCGCAGCCTTCTGCATTTTCTGCTTCGACGCAGACTTCGCAGTCTCCGATTTCGGGAGCCACAAGGGTGGCAGTATTGCCATCGACAATCAACTCGCCACACTCTGAATCCCATTCCACGATGAGGCTGTCGCCGGGCGTGGCGACAAAGGTGAGACTGTCCAGTTCGGTCATGGTGACCATGCCGGTATCGCCCGCGGCTGTGGCCAGGGTTCCCAATTCAAGGTAGGTGCAGTCGTCGGTCACAAATGGATGGGAGCAAGCGTCGAAGTTGCAGGCGTCGGGATCGGGGCAACCGATGGGGAAGCTGCTGTCTGGCGCTATGAAGGAGCCGTAGAGATCGACAGTGAAGCCCATGCCATCCCAGTACAAATCGGTGTCGCCGATGACCAAGGAGTTGTAGTTCATCACAGTATCACAGACGCTTAAGCTGACGGTGGCGATGTCTTGGGCGGCAATCTCAAAGCCATTTTGAACCAAGAAGCCCTCTACATCGGGGAAAAGTACAAAGTAGAGAGGGCCTCCAGTGCTGTCTTGGGCCAGGGGAACGGGCAAGGAGTATGCACCGGGATACCCTGTTTCACAGTCCTCATCGTCGACCAAACCAATGAAGTCATTCTCGCCGAGGGTAAAGAGATTGGTATCGAAGTAATTGCAGTCGGTGGTGCCCGTAGAGTTGCTGTCGTAGTTGCAGGCCAGTGGGTCGTCACATGCGACCGCGAGGTATTCGCACAGGGTGTCGTCAGGGTTGACGCAAGGGTCGTAATTGAGGGCGTTGGGGTCGCTGCAGCCGTCGGCGAGTGTGCTGACCGGTGCCAGGTTGAGTCCCAAATCTCCCAGCGACCACGATTGCCCATTCCATTCTGATTCGATGGTGTTGAGTCCCGCGATGCCGGTCATTGTGTTGCCACAAAATGAGAAGGTGGCTTGTTCGAGTGCGGAGAGCAAGAGGATCGCTTGCAATGAAGTCAGGAGGCCGTCTGCGACCGCTCCGTTGATGTAAGCTTCAAGGTCGGCGTCGACCACGACGGTGACCGGTTGGCCTTCTTCCGAAATGACCGTGGTGATGGTGCCAACTGAGGGCTGGATGTCGCAACCCAAGTCTGGGTCCAAGGCGTTGATCGGGACCAGCCAAAACCCGCTGCTGAAGTCAAAGGTGCCGTCGTTGTATTGACAGTCTGCGGCGCTGGTCGCCGTGCTGTCAAAGTTGCAGGCCAAGTCGTCGTTGCAGCCGGTTGCAGCAGACTCCACGGTGATGGAGCCGACCATGCCGTTGACCGCATGGCTGCCTATGCTGCAATCGTAATTGTAGGTGCCGGCAACCGTGAAAATGTGGGTGCCAATGCAGACGTCCATGCCGCTGGCGTTGACGGCGCCCAGTGAAAAGGCTTCTGGATTGCCAAAAGATTCACCGCTCAAGACGCTCACATTGCCATTCACATCGTGAAAACCACCTTCGTTGACAAAGGCCACTGATTCGCCCTCGCTAATGGTGAGGTCTTGCGGGGAGAAATAAAAGCTGCCGGCAAGGACCGTGTGATCTGCCCCGTCGCAGGGGCTTTGAGCAGCGAGGTTGAAGCTCAGCAGAAGGCCGAACAATCCTGAGAAAATAGAGGAGATGCGCATGTTGAGAAAGATTGAAATGCCACCTCCAAGTTGGTTTGAACCGCATCCATTGCCACGCCAGCGACGCTGAGTTGTTGCGTTTCCGGTGTGGAATGCTCGAATTCAGGCACGGATGAAAAGAAAGGGGACACGTGAGGTGCCCCTGGAGGTGACCGGAAAGGTGGGCCGACGGTTTGCGCTGCAAGGGTCGGCTTGTGATTGGGCCTTGTCGGTTACTTGGTCTGGTCGGTCACCACCTTGTAGGTGGGGTCTTCGAAGTGGTTGACTTCGATGATGGCGTCTGCGCGGTCGAGCAAACGTCGACAGTCTGCGGAGAGGTGTCGCAAGTGCACCTTTTTGCCATTGGCAGCATAGCGAGCCGTCACTTTGTTGAGGGCTTCAATCGCGCTCATGTCGGACACCTTGGACTCTGCAAAGTCGAGCACCACATGATCCGGGTCCCCTTGAACGTCGAACTTCTCCTGAAAGACGGTGGTGGAGCCAAAGAAGAGCGGGCCAAAGAGCTGGTAATGCTTCCAGCCATTTTCATCGATGTGCTTGCGCGCCCGGATGCGGATGGCGTTGTCCCAAGCAAAAATCAAGGCTGCGACCACCACGCCAATGAGCACGGCCAAGGCCAGGTTGTGCAGCACCGCCGTGATGCCTGTCACCAAAACCATGATGATTACATCTGAGGTGGGCATCCTTCGGAAGGTGCGCAACGAAGCCCACTCAAATGTGCCAATGGCGACCATGATCATGAGTCCGGTGAGGGCGGCCATGGGCAGCTTCTCGATCAAAGGGGCGCCAAACAAAATGAACACCAGGAGCATGACGGCGGCCACGATTCCACTCAAGCGAGCTCGCGCGCCAGAACTGACGTTGATGAGGGATTGCCCGATCATGGCACATCCTCCCATGCCGCTGAACAACCCGCTCAGGACATTGGCCGCGCCTTGGGCCACACATTCGCGGTTGCCCTGTCCCCGGGTCTCGGTGATTTCGTCCAAGATGTTCAAGGTCAGCAGGCTCTCGACCAACCCGACACCAGCGACAATGGCGGCGTAAGGTGCGATCAAAACCAAGGTCGCAAGCGTGAATGGGATTTGCGGAATGTGGAAAGGAGGGAAGCCGCCTTGAATGCTGGCCAAGTCTCCCACAGTTTTGGTGTCAATGCCCATGACGGCCACGATGCCAAACACCACAAGGATGGCCGTCAAGCCGCCGGGAATGGCCTTGGTGAGCTTGGGCAAAAAGGCGATGATGGCCATGGCCACCAGTACGAGCGCTCCGAAGACCGCGAGGTCGGTTCCGGCGAGCCAGTGGCCCTCATCGGTTTGGAACTGTGCGATTTGACTTCCTCCAATGATGATGGCCAAGCCATTTACAAACCCAAAAATGACGGGCTGTGGAACCAGTCGCATGAGCTTACCCAGTTTCATGAATCCGGCTGCGCCTTGCAGGAGTCCGGCCAGGATCACCGTCGCAAAAATGTATTCGGGTCCATGAGAAAGGGCCAGTTCGGCCAACACCACGGCAATGGCTCCGGTTGCGCCGCTGATCATGCCAGGGCGTCCTCCCAAAACGCTGGCCACGAGTCCCACCACAAAAGCGGCGTACAGACCAGTGAGTGGGCTTAGCCCCGCAATCAAAGCAAAGGCGACAGCCTCTGGAATGAGCGCCATGGCGACGGTCAAGCCGCTCAGGATCTCAAGGCGGTAGTCGACGGTCTGTCGGAAATTGAAAAGGGCAATCCGCATGGTGGGTGACGCTGGAAAAAGGGCGCGAAGCTACTGCCGACAATGCGTCTGCCATGCATTCGTTACATGATGCTTGTGTAAAGTGTGTAAACGTTGGGTCGCAACGCCTGTGCCTAGGACACGTTGGAATGGTGAAGGCTGCGCAGGCCGTCGTACACGATGATGCTCACCGCGTTGGCCAGGTTCAAGCTGCGGATGTGCTCACTGAACATGGGGATGCGGTACAGATCGTCGGCATGTTCGGCCACGAGGTCGTCTGGGAGCCCCACCGATTCGCGCCCAAAGACCAAGAACATGTTATCGCGGTAGTCGATGTCGTAATGGGGCTTCGTGGCTTTGCTGGACAAAAAAGCGAAGTGTGCGTTGGCGTGCAGCTCCATGAATGCCGCTAGGCTCTCGTAGGTGCGCACATCCAAGTGCTGCCAATAGTCCAGTCCAGCGCGCTTGAGTCGGGAGTCGGTGATCTCAAATCCAAAGGGCTTGATCAAATGAAGGGTCGATCCCGATGCCAGGCTCAGCCGACCAATGTTCCCGGTATTGGTGGGGATTTCAGGGGCGACGAGTACAATGTTGAATCCCATGGAATGGACGGCTTAGTGGTGGCTTCCCTGCCCGGAAGATAGCAACCTGCCCGATGAGGTGCGTCCCAATGCGTCAAGGTTGACGAGGCTCGCTGATGCTTCCGTGATGGAGGGATGTTTGCCGGGTTGCGGTCCCAAAGTGGGGCTGTTTTCATCATCACAATCCCCCCAATCCAATGAAGCAAGCCCACTTGCACCACATTCTCCTCGACGCTTCTGGCAGCATGCGGAACTGCCATCAGCTCACAGTATCCACCCTCAACGAGCAGGTCGCATCCTTGCGAGAGGTCCAAAAACAGCACCCGGATCAGGAGGTCAAATTCTCGATTTCGGATTTCAGCGACGACTACCGCATGTGGTTTGGCCCCAAGCCCATTGCAGAGATCCGCGAAATCACGGAAGAGAATTACCAATTGAGGGGCACGACGGCGCTGTACGATGGCCTCGGAACCCTCATTGCCCGAACGATTGACCATGTGGGTGAAGACGCACCATCCAAGGGCACGTCCATCACCATCATGGTGCTCACAGATGGCTATGAAAATGCCAGTCGATTTTATTCCGCGGGAGCGTTGAAAATGTTGATGGATAAATTAACAGAAAAAGGGTGGAACTTTCGGTTCATCGGAGCGGACATTGACCCACTTGAAGTTGGCCGAAACTTGGGCATAGATGCCAGTAGATCTAGACGTTTTAGCAAGGACAGGCTTAGTGATTCAGTGGCATATATGAGCGAAGAGGTGTCTTT
>CALKHD010000164.1 GCA_938092195.1 uncultured Flavobacteriales bacterium
CAGATAACGCTTCGCCTCTTGCAACGTCACATAAACACCGGTCACATTGACCCGCATGATGTCCTCCCATCTGTCCATCGACTCATCTTCATCATACACATTCGCACCTCCAATTCCAGCATTGGCAAACACAGCGACCAATGGAGAGCTGGATTGCCCAGGGTTACCCAATGCCTTTTGAAGGGATTGTCTCATGGCAGATCGGTCCGTCACATCACACGGCAACACCGAGTGACCTTCTCCCTGAAGAAAACCATGAGTCTCTTCAAGGGCTTTTGCTCTTCTTCCCATCAGCAACACCGAATATCCTTCCGCCGCAAAACGAATCGCTGTTGCACGCCCGATCCCCGACCCAGCGCCTGTGACCAATATCGAATTACCCATGTTGCGAAGATGGCACATACAGAAAAGAGAAAGGCCCGACTTGCGTCGGGCCTTTCCAATCTTTTAAGAACGTGAGTTCTTTCTGAGCAGATTACTCTTCACACTCCGTACCGAAGGCACCGAGGAAGATCAACAAGTCAGATGTGGTGGTCTGTCCGTCGTCGTTCAAGTCCGTAGGACAAGGGTTGGCGATATCGAACATACATGAACCATCGTCGTTGGTTGCAGTCTCCTCGTAGTTTGAGGCATCCGCGTAGGTACATCCCATCACGTAGTTGTCGAAGTCACAGAGGTCGTTGTTCACGACGTCCACACTGTCTGGATCCACATAGTTTGGAGCAAATGGCAAGCCACATCCTTCCGTACAAGCAGTACCGAGACCCACTTGGAAGGTTCCAGGACCTCCACTTGTGGTGTTGAACGCATCACCTGTGATGCTCCATGAAACCTCGCCTGGGAATGATCCGTCGGTCACGATCAAAGTGTAGCAACCTGCTTCAGGTGCACAAACCGCGTCCGTATCGAATTCACCATCGTTCTCCGTGGACAACAAGTCTCCAGAAGCGACCAAGTCACCAGCTGCATTGTAGAAGCTGTAAGTGGCACCGTTCCATCCGTCGCCGAAGCTGTCGAACATGTTGAATTCGATGAATGCACCGAAGCAACATGAACCGTCATCCACAGAAGCGAATGGGTTGTAGTTCACAGCATCGCTGTTGGTGCAACCCAAGCAACCGTAGTCACAGAGAGTGTTGTCTGCGAAGTCAACTGGTCCATTGTAGTTACACGCTGTGGAGTCTGCACAACCCGTTGATGGAGCTGGAGCACATGTGATCGCCATAGAGATGAAGTAAGCCGAACCGCTTGCGCAGCTAACAGATCCATCCGAAATGAAGGACACGGTCACTGAGTCCGTACCAATCACGAGGCCATCGTCCGCGTCAACATCACTGTTGTAGAGGTTGGCACCTGTCGCAGCGTCGTCAATGATGAACTCATCCCAACCCTGCTCAATGGCCGTTCCAGCCAAATCAATGACGATCGTTCCACCGTTGGGGTTGACCAATGTGAAGTCCCATGTCTCGTTACTGTCATAGCAGTACTCCCAAGTCTCAGTCTCACAATCCAAGCAGCTTGTGTAGTCACATGGATCGTTCACATCGTCCACGTTGGCAAGCTCGTTGTAGTTGCAAGCCAAAGCATCCTGACATCCGTAGACCACATCTTCACAGGTGATGCTCAGATCGAATGGTCCACCCAGTGAACCAGAACCTGCAGACACCAAGATTGCGTAGTTGTTCGCGTTTCCATCAGAGATGAACTGGAAGGTCTCGCCTTCGTCGCATGCCTCGTTGCTGATGAGGGTGTTGTCTCCTTCATTCCAGCAAAGCAAGCTGGAGCAAGTACCCGTTCCACCGAAGATGGAGAAGGACTGCTCAATCGTACCACCAGCTGGCAAGTTGAACGGACTGGCTTCCAAAGTCACGGTCGTGCTCTCTGAAGCTCCAAATGATCCACCTGAAGCCAATTCTCCGTCAGGACCTGACAACGTGTAAGACCCGTTTCCGTATGTGCAGCACATGCCGTCACCGAATGAGTCATACATCGTAAAGGTGTAGGTACCTGGAGGCACACAAGCGCTGAGTGAGTTTGGACCAAATGAGATGCCACCTGACCAAACAACTTCGCCAGCAGCATTTGCCAACTCGTAGCTGTTCTCGCCTGGGTAGTTGTCAGAGTTGATCTGAAGGTCCAAGCATACTGTTGGGTCAGTTGAACAACCACCGGTGCACAATGCAGATGCACTGCCGTCAGTGGCGATCACATTGGCTGTGATGCCATCCAATTCAGAGCCTTCGTTGGTGAAGTAAACGGTGTAATCTCCACCGGCCAAACCGTAGTAGAAATCATTGAATACAGTTGGGAACAAGTCACCTGATGGGATGGTCGCCACTGTATCTCCGTTGTAGACAATCACAGCACTGATGTTCTGGTAGTTGTCAACGTTCAAGCTGTTCACCTCAAGGGTGGCATCTGGAGCGTCCACTTCTTGGAACACCTCAAACTCAGTGTTCACGGTTGAACCACATGTGCTGATGGTCACCAATTGCTCGGTAGCCGCATTGTCGAAGGTGTACCAAACACCTGCACCACTGCCGCCACAAGCGTTGTCACCACCCACAGATGTTGCACCACCCGTGTTGCCCATCACAGTCTCACCACAAGCAATCGCGACTGCATTGCTGCAGCTGTCGTTGGGCTGAACCACACCGATATAGATGCAACCAGCGTTCACGGTCGCATCTTCATTGTAGTTAGACGCAGTTGCATCGGTACAACCTTGCACCTCAGCGGCGACGCTGATGCTGTAAGGTCCACACTCATCAGTTTGAGTGGTCCAAATGAACACGTAGTAGTTCAGGTCATCAGCTGGCTGAGACACTGAAACCATCACTGGGCCTTCGTCTTCGGTCGAGAACCACTGGTTCATCTCCTCCTGAATCGCACCAGCAACAACACCTGAAGAAAGGTCATTCAAATCCGTGCAGTCCTCTCCGCTGTACACAGCGTAACCAACAGCACCGTCACCGGTAGCATCGATTGTCAAGTTGTACAGGTTGTAAGCTGTATCCAATTCCAACTGGTACCAAACACCATATGCCGTAGCAAATGTGCTCAAGCTACCCATGCCAAAGTCCTCATCTGGACCACTGCAGCAAAGGCTTCCGTCGTAGTTACCGCCATCAACCAATGGCAAGGTCACGTCACAGAGGTTGTCGTTGATTGGGAAGCCAGCTGGGCAAGATGCACAAGTGGCCTCGATGACGATGCCTGTTTGTGACGTCGTGCTGCTGTATGTACCCACACGCACCAAGTAGTTGTTTCCTTGCTCTGCATTGATGCTCACAATGGAGTTAAACGTACCTGTCGTGCCAAATCCACAACCTGCGACACCTGAGTCATCGTTGGTTGCAATGGCCGTGAGTGATCCATCTGTGTTCACAGCGAAAACAATCACGTCTGTGTCCGTCACACCATTGTCTGCATCTGCAGAAGCACATGTGCTAAACGTCACTTGGTAATCCTGGTCGGCGTTGAACTCGTACCAAATGGCACCATTGTTAGAAATGGAGTTGCCAAGAACCGATGTTCCGTTGTACTCATCACCGTTTGAATTCTCCAAAGAACCTGTCAAAATCAGATCACAAGCAATCGCCTGCGCAGTCTCTGGAGTGTCATTGGCTGGTGGGAACTCACATGTGCCATCGTTCACAGAAGCTGAGATGTTGTAGTTGTTCGCCAGAGGGTCGTCACAACCGGCAAACGCGCAATCCGTGAACTCGAGGCCACCGAAAGCAACTGGATAACCATCGGTTGGTCCGTATGTCAAAGGCGCATAAACGTTGCCCTGGTTGTCGGCGATGCCCCAACCTTCAGTGGTGAAGATGGCACCTGTGCTAAATGTGTAGCAACCAATGTCCAAACAATTCACCAAGGTCTCGGTCGTTGAACCGGGCTCCATGGTTCCTGTGTAGGTGGTGTCTCCTGTCTCTTCATTGACCAAGTACCAGTCGTTGCCTGGGTTCCAACCTGAACCGAAGTCATCTTGAAGGGTGATGTAAACGCCGAGTTGACCATTGTCACAAACCACACATGAGTTGTCGTCAATGGTGGCGTCAGCATTGTAGTTGATCGCAGCAGGGAGAGTACAACCGCTGATGCAGTCGCTCTCAGAGGCTCCAAAGCCAATGTCATAAACACCCAAACCACCATTGTGAAGGACGTTTCCTGAGAAGTCCATGATGGTCCAAGTCGGAATTCCAGCAGGTGAACCACCAGCACCCGAGAAGCTCAAGCAAGCATCGTTGGCAACACAGAACTCGTAATAACCATCCACTGGGCTGGTCTCATAGTCCGGAGTGTAGCTGCCGTCTTCGAGCAAACCTGCGGCCAAAACCACTTCACCTGTTGACAGGTCAGTGATGGTAGCAGCATTGTTGCCCCAGAACAGGTAAATGTCATGGTTCAGGTAAAGGATGTAAGATGTGCTATCCGCAGATCCAACACATCCAGGAACAAAACATGAACCATCGTCAGCAGTGG
>CALKHD010000165.1 GCA_938092195.1 uncultured Flavobacteriales bacterium
GTGGCGGTCATCGACCTTGAATGCAATGTTGCTGCGCAAAAACTCCTCGGCCAGCAAGGGGACATCGAATCGATTGGAATTGAAACCGGCCAAGTCACACCCCTCGAGCCAACGGTAAAGACGTGGTGCCATTGACTCAAACGTTGGCGCATCCACCACATCTTCATCTCTCACCCCATGAACCTCCGAAGAGCTCTCCGGAATGGGCATCTCCGGGTTGATCAGCAACCGCCCTTGTCCTTGATCCTTGTCTGGACGAACGTGCCACTGGCCATCCGGCATCACCTTCACGAACGCCATCTCCACGATGCGGTCCTTGGCCACATCGGTTCCAGTGGTTTCGAGGTCAAAAAAAACAAGGGGGCGCTCCAGCGACAGATTCAGATCAAAACCTTCCATGAAGCGAAGATGGCAAGGAATCAGTGCCGTTGCTCCACAAGTTGACGTCCCATGGAGAATTTCGCGAATTGGAAATTCCGGTAGAGGTTTTGGCCGGCCACTGCATCTCCTTTGAATTCAGGACCCGCCACCTCCCAGTCCAGCACAATTTGAAAATCAACACCCACCTGAAGGCCTTGTGCTGACATCGCTGTAATGACAGCGTCACGTGCTTTTTCCGCCCTCATTCTGGCCAATTCCTCATTGGACTCATAAGCGCGCTTGTTCTTGACGGGAACAAAAGAAGCTGAACCTTCAATTTGCAAAATCGGCACCTCGCCCATGGCCGATCTCTTGGCCACCTCAGCGACCATGGTCCTAACCTCTTTTGATCCAGACTCGGTCAGGTACCGGCCGTAGCCAAACTCCACCGTGGAAGTCACCGCCTCAAACTCAACCATGGTCAAAGAAGTCACAGCCTCCCGTTCCGATACTTCAGCATCCAAAGCCTTCGTTTTTACTTCCGCAACAGCATCAGTAGCCGATTCAATAGCCGAATCAGCTGCCTTGTTTTCTTCCACTGCCCCTTCTTCTGTCAAAGCATCTTCGGTCAAGGGCTCTGCCTCAGCCTGGCCCACATTCTCAATGGTACCTTCTGAATCCTCAGTCGCCTCTGTATCGATCGCGATCGCCACATCCTCCCCTTCTTGGGTTGCCGTTTCTGCAGAGTCAAAGCTGTGACTTGGTGCCACCACCGATTCTCCTTCATCCATGGCTTCTGACCCAACCTCTGTTTGGCCACCGCCTGATTGGGTGTCCACTGGGTTCATCGCGTCTTCAACAACGACGTCCAATCCCTCAGGTTCTTCCTCACTGGGGTTGGTGGTGTCAATCTCTTCAGGTTCTGTTGGCGCCTGGAAATCCTTGGTGCCAAATGGAGCCAAGCGGTTGACCACATTTTCGTTGCCATAGGCCGCATCGCACTCCACAAATTCTGTCCGGCTTTCTAAAACCTCATTCCTTCTCACCCAATTGAATTTGTATTCTCGGCAAGGAGGGAGAGCGGCTACAAAACTTCCTGATTCAGATCGTGCCCTGAACACCCGGAACACCGCTGGACCATCGTCTGTGGATTTCACTTCGAGAACATCTCCCTTTCTCCACGATGGAATGTCACCGATGAACACGGCGAGGGCCTCTTCCGGCTCCTGCTTCATCTCGAACCTGTAGATGTCCAAGTCTTGTCCTCCAGCCCTTGCACTTGAAACGAAGCCCGTTTGACCAGACGCATCCAAAGAAGCCATGGCTTCATCTCCGGGCGTATTCAACGGGTAGCCCATGTGTTCAGGATCGCTCCAGCTTCCATTGTCGAGGCGAATGCATCGGAACAAATCAAATCCCCCCATTCCTTGATGGCCCGTGGAAGCAAAAATCAAAACGCGTCCATCCGAACTCACAACGGGACTTTCTTCTTCTCCTGGAGTATTGATCCGCGACCCCAAGTTCAAAGGCTCCGACCAAGATCCATCGGGAAGCATAACGGTTCGGTACAAATCGCGTCCTCCTTGGCCACCGGGTCGATTGGAAACAAAAACGCGCTCCATTCCGTCGAACCTCTCCGACATGCTGGTTTCCCAATGCCTTGAATCCACAGGAAAACCCACCTTCTCTTCCAACATCCATCCTCCAGCTTCGTCTCTCTCCAACTTCCAAAGCGAACCTGCATTGCGATAACCCTGGTACACCACAAGGGCTTCTTCATCTCCTATGAGCCCCACAGTGGTCATGTCTCTTCCCGCAATGCCCAAATCCAGCGCAATGGGCCGAGACCATCCCCTTTCTGTTTTCAATGCCCGGTAAATTCTACCGCGCTTGGCTCCACCGCTGGACTCCTGGTTCCGATAAGAAGTGAAGTACACTGCATTTCCATCAGGGGCAATCACCGGCGCGTAATCTCTGCTTGCACTGTTCAATTGAGACTCCGCCTTCAATTCCAAAGGAGTAGGTCTGGCCACACACCGCATTGCAAAATCACAATCCAAAATGGCACGTTCAGCGCGGACATGACGGAAGTCCCGCTTTGGATAGCGGTTGATGATGATGGTGGCCACAGCTTGAGCTTCGGCGTAATGTCCAGAATACTGCAACACATCCAGCGCCAAATCCAATGACTCTTCTGGCGGAAGGGCCGCTTTGGCGTCAAAGGCATTGTAACGCTTTGCAAAATCTCCTTCAATGGAACGCTGAACCAAACCAACAGCTTCGGCCATTCGCCCTTTGATTGACCACAAACACAAAGCGCGCTTGTAAGCAAAGTTTCGATTGTTAGGTTGTTCTTGGAGCAACCGCTCAAGGAGCACTTCTGCTTCCGTCCAATTTTCCTCGATGATCAAACGGTTCACCTCGGTGTAAGTCTCCGATGTAGAGACCATTTCATCAGGGCCGCCCCCCTTCTTCAATTCTCCAAAAAGCTCTTGAGCCGTGGGCATTCCCATGTGAATGTCCAACTGGGCGGTGGCGATACTGACCGCGAAAAACGAGCAAGAAAGTAAGAGATAGCGAATCATCGAAGATGTGCAAAATAGGCATAAGCCCCGCAGAAATCCGTCAACTTCTGCCGCAAAACTTTGCCCGTTCATTCCTACAAATCGAACGAGGATTGAACCATGGCCTTAGACCACAGGCTGATGCGGGTCAAAGGCTTCCAAATGGTCGGCCACCCTGCGCACAAAACTTCCCCCAAGTTGACCATCGACCACACGGTGATCGTAGCTGTGCGACAAGAACATCATCTGCCGAATGGCAATCACATCCCCTTCGGCTGTTTCGATCACAGCGGGCTTTTTGCGTATCGCACCCAAGGCCAAGATCCCCACCTGAGGCTGGTTGATGATGGGCGTACCGAACACGTTTCCAAATGTGCCCACATTGGACACCGTATAGGTTCCACCACTCACTTCATCAGGCTTCAATTTCCCCTGTCGAGAACGGTTCGCCAAATCGTTCACAATCGTGGCCAACCCATTCAGGTTGTAGCGGTCAGCATGGCGAATCACTGGCACAATCAAGTTGCCTTCTGGAGTCGCTGCAGCCATGCCGATGTGAATGCCCTTTTTGAGCACAATTCGATCGCCATCCACCGAAGCATTCACACCTGGAAACTCCCGGAGGGCCTTTGCCACTGCTTGAATGAAGAAAGGAGTAAACGTGAGCTTTTGTCCGGTCTTAGACTGAAACTCTTTCTTGTTTTGGTTGCGCCAATCCACAATGCGAGTGACATCCGCTTCCACAAATGATGTCACGTGAGGACTGGTTTGGACGCTCCGTACCATGTGGTCCGCAATCAGCTTTCGCATGCGGTCCATTTCCACAATTTCATCCTCACCATTCACGCTGTGACCCGCAACTGGCACGGCCATCGTTTGCACGGGCGACGGCTTGGGCGTGGACGAGGATGCAACAGTCCCCGCAACAGGAACGGGCTGCGATGTATTGGATCCGCGGC
>CALKHD010000166.1 GCA_938092195.1 uncultured Flavobacteriales bacterium
GTCAATCAAGAAAAACTCCTCGTTTCCATTGTCGTTGGCATCGAACTTGTAAGCCCCCATCACAGAGCCTTCCATGCTCAACTCCCATCGGACTGCACCTTGGCTTGACTTGCAGAACACCCGGTTGAGGTCGTCCTGCTCAAGAATGGTTCCATCATCAAAACGCGCCACTTCTTCAGCAAAACTGAAAGTGACATCGGCATCGGATTCCACCACTGCCTCGGCTTCTGGGCTTTGCTCCTCGCTGGCGTTCCTGTCCTGAGCCAACCCCTCCTCCAACATCACGGCTGCACTGACGGGCTCCTCTATGGGCAGTCCATGGTCTTTCAGAAACCACCACGTTGCACCGCAAGCGATCAAAACCGACACACCTATGGCCATCCAAAAAGGGCTACCTCCCGCGTTCATGTGTCAAACTTATGGGTCTAAACCGTTGGGTTTTGGGGCTGTACTCGGACTTGCCCACATGCCAACGGTTCATCGCTCATGAAATGCGACTCCAATCGGGTCGTGCAGCACGCAGGCGTTCCACCCCCGTTTTGAGCAGGGCGTGTTGTGGCGCTTTGAGCTCGGCGTCTTCTCGGAGAATCCGACGGGCAATGTCCCTCGCATCCTCAAGCAGTGCGCGGTCCTTGACCAAATCTGCCACCTTTAAATCCAAAACCCCACTTTGCTTGGTGCCCATCAAATCTCCAGGGCCCCTTAACTCCAGGTCAACTTCTGCGATTTCAAATCCATCTTGGGTTCGGCACATGGTTTCCAGCCGGCGTCGGGCCTCTTTTCCCAACTCCTTGCCGCTCATGAGCACGCAAAAGCTTTGATTGGCGCCGCGCCCCACACGGCCCCTCAGCTGGTGGAGTTGACTCAATCCAAATCGCTCCGCGCTTTCGATCACCATCACGGAGGCGTTGGGCACATTCACCCCCACCTCAATGACGGTGGTGGCCACCATGATTTGCGTCACGCCATTCACGAACCGCTGCATCTCGGCATCCTTGTCCTCGGGCTTCATGCGGCCATGAACGATGCTGATCCGAAAGTCCGGAGGAGGAAAGTGTCGGGTGAGGCCTTCATAGCCATCCATCAGGTCTTTGTGGTCCAGCTGTGCAGACTCTTCGATGAGGGGGTAAACCACATAAATCTGACGTCCCTGCTCCACTTGCTCGCGGATGAAAGAGAACACCCCCAACCTTTGGGCATCCGTCCGGTGCACGGTCCGAATCGGTTTCCGTCCTGGTGGCAACTCATCGATCACACTGACGTCCAAGTCTCCGTAGACGGTCATGCTCAAGGTCCTCGGAATGGGCGTGGCGGTCATCACCAAAACATGCGGCGGAATCTGAGCCTTAGACCACAGGCGGGCTCGTTGCGCCACTCCAAAACGATGCTGCTCATCGATGACCACCAAGCCCAAACGATGGAAAATCACCTTGGGCTCCAAAACGGCGTGCGTGCCCACCAGAAGTTGGACCGTTCCCGCTTCCAACCCCTCTAAAATGGGCTTGCGATCTGCCTTCTTGACCGAGCCCGTCAAGAGTTCGACCCGGATGGGCAGGTCCCCCAACATTTCCCTGAACCCCGCCAAATGCTGCTGAGCCAAAATTTCGGTGGGTGCCATGATGCAGGCCTGACAGCCGTTGTCGATGGCCAGCAAGGCGGTGAGAAGGGCCACCATGGTTTTGCCGCTGCCCACATCCCCTTGCAACAAGCGGTTCATGTGGTGACCGTGTCGGGTGTCTTCGCGAATCTCGCGAATGACCCTCTTCTGGGCACCCGTCAATTCAAAGGGGATCCTGTCTTTGTAAAACCGATTGAACATGGCCCCCACCTCGACAAAGCATTCTCCAGGAAGGTCTTGGGTCTGTTGGTTTCGATGTTGAACCAGCAACAACTGGAGGAACAAAAATTCTTCAAACTTGAGCCGAAACCGGCCCAAGCGCTCGGCATTGCTGTCTTCGGGCTGATGGACCTGTTCCAAGGCCGAGGTCAAACCAGGCATGCCCCGCATGGACAGAATGCCAGCAGGCAAGGTTTCCTGAATCCACTCTGGCCCATGGACCTTGCGAAGCTGAGCCATCAGCCTTTGCACGGCCTTGCCCAACCCACCGGAGTTTAAGCCAAATCGACCCAGACGTTCTGTAGAGCTGTATACCGGATGCAATGACGAGGCAGACTGGGCCTCGCTCAGACTCAACACTTCGGGATGCGCCATGTTGCGCCCTCCCTTGTAGTCACTGACTTTGCCCCAAATCACACAAGGCTGACCCACGGGAAGATTTCTCGCAACCCATTGCACGCCCTTGAACCAAACCAATGGCAGACGGTCTCCGTCTTCGTCGAAGAACTCCGCTTCCAGTCTTCTGCCGCGCTTCTGCTTGACTTCGTTGACTTTGCGGATGGTTCCGCGCAATTGCAATTGAACGGGACCCGGCACGGCTTCCGCAACCCTATGAAAACGGGTGCGGTCCTCGTATCTAAATGGCAGATGAAAAAGCAGGTCCCCGCATGTGCGGATGCCCAAATCTTCGACCAACGCCTCTGCACGCTTCGGACCTATTCCCTTCAGGAATTCAATCGGTGTGATGACACTCAGCGGCTCCGGCATCAGCGCCGGGATCAGGCCAACATGCGCACAGGGTGCTCCAGCAAGGATTTCACTTCCTGAAGGAAAGCAGCCCCCATGGCTCCGTCCACAACGCGGTGATCACAGCTCAAGGTCAACTTCATCACCTTTCCGGGAACCACAGCTCCGTCGCGAACCACAGGAACATCACTGATGCCTCCCACGGCCAGAATACAGGCGTCAGGGGAGTTGATGATGGCTGTGAAATCTTCGATGCCGTACATGCCCAGATTGGAAATGGTGAAGGTGTTTCCTTCCCAATCGCTCGGCTGCAATTTCTTATCTCGTGCCTTGCCGGCGAAATCCTTGACTTCTGCCCCAATCTCGGAAAGGGACTTGCGGTCTGCATGACGCACAACAGGAACGAGCAAGCCGTCCTCAACGGCCACTGCCACACCAATGTGCACGTGATCGTTGGTTCTGATGTGGGTGTCCATCCAAGCGCTGTTCACGCCTGGGTGCTTTTTCAAGGCCAGAGACACGGCTTTGACCACCAT
>CALKHD010000167.1 GCA_938092195.1 uncultured Flavobacteriales bacterium
GTTTTTTCGTGGAAATGCACCAACGCGTCTCTCAAGCTGGAGAGGTCGTTGGTTTCATTGATTTCCATGATTCGGTTTCGCTTTTCGTCCTCAGCGGCATGCAAACTGAGGGCAAGGTTGAACTTGACCTCGTCGTCGCCCAGTCTGTGAATCATTTTCGCAATGCCCGCTGTAGAGACGGTGATTCGCTTGGGACTCATGCCCAGCCCGGGTGTTCCCGTGATTCTGTTCACGGACTCCAACACGTTTCGGTAATTCAGCAAAGGCTCTCCCATGCCCATGTACACGATGTTCGTGAGTGCATGTTGGTGGTGGTGCTCAGCCAAATGTGCAATGTGTCGGACTTGGTCCACAATCTCTCCGGCGGTGAGGTTTCTGAGCAGCTTGAGTCTGCCTGTTGCACAGAATGCACAAGACAGGCTGCAGCCGACTTGGCTGCTGATGCAAGCCGTCATTCGGTCTCGGGCAGGAATCAACACCCCTTCGACCACTTTTCCTGGCTCGATGGGAAAGGCACATTTGACCGTGCCATCACGGCTCACCTGCTCTTCTTCAGGGGCAACAGGCGCCAAAGAATATGTGTCGCCAAGGGCATCTCTGAGCCCTTGTGGCAGGTTGGTCATTTCTGAGAACCCACGGGCCCCTTTGGTCCAAATCCACTCTGAGATTTGCTTGCTTCGAAAAGCAGGCTGGCCTAGGTCTACCAGGGCTGAACGCAAAGCCTCATCGCCCAAAGTGCGGATGTCAATCAAAGAAGACATGATGCCGCGAAGTTAGGGCGGTGGGGTGCGTCTGCTTCAGATCATGGCTGTATCCAATCCCGAAGCATCGTCGTTTGCGGAGAGCAACTCCGCCATTCGGCGTCGGAGGTCCTCCCTTTTGCGGACGGCCAGAGCAATTTCTTTGCCGTTGACCAAGGTGATGGAGTTGGTGCGGTAATTGCACTGCCTGATTTTATTCAAATGCACCAATTGGCTGTTGTGGACCCGAACAAATTTGGAGTTGTCGATGAGGCTCTCCACATACTTCAGGTTCTTCGAGACCATGAGTCGGGTGCCGTCGGTTTTATAGATGCACGCATAGCTGCCGCTGGCTTCTACGTGCAAGACTTCGGAATGACGAATGAAGTGGCGTTGCCCAGAGGTGGTGATTTCCAACTTGCGATGAAAGTCGCCGTTTTCGATCATCTTGATTCTGAAGTGCTCGCGGATTCTGTCAGCACAAGATTTAAGGTCCACAGCGTCCACCGGCTTGAGGAGATAGTCAAAAGCTTGTCTGCGAATGGCGTCGATGGCGTAGTCCTGATAGGTGGTGTAAAAGACCACGTAGAATTCTCGATCGTCAAAGCGGTCGATGAGGTCAAGACCAGATTCGAAGGGCATTCGAATGTCCACAAACACAATGTGGGGTCGGCCATTTCGGATGGCATCGTAACCGATTCTGGCATTCGGAGCTTGGTCAATCACACGGATAAACGGGCAGTGCCGTTCAATCTGACTGTGCAATACCTCACGGGCGGGCGCTTCATCATCAACGATGATGGCATCGAGCTGGGCATTCATTGGCGGACGATTTGGTTGTAGCATCATGGGAGTCATTTCCCACAAGCGTACAAAATCAAATATACGAATTAGACTTGATAAAATGCAAATTCGCAGATGGTAGAATGTAGTTTGTAGTCGTATTACTTCGTTCCGACCTGCTGAATCGCCCAGTCTATCGTAAGATGAACATCAATATCTATATGTTCAATTTTCTTTTTTGGACGTAGGAACCCTGTCCGAACAGCCACCAAATCGAGTTCGGGCACCGAAATGATGTACTGGCCATGGAGCCCTTGGTAGCTCGTGAACGAAAGGCCATTGTGCTGTCCCATCCACACCTGATACCCATAATGTTGAATGTCGCTGCCGTCTTCAAGAGGCCCTACAGGGGCCATCAATCGCCCAATGAAATCTTCACTGATGACCTGTTGGCCGCCCACCCTTCCAGAGTCCAGAAGCAACTGACCCATGCGGGCATACTCAGAAGCTGTGGAGTAAAAGCAGGCGTAGTTGCGTTCGTGCCCTTGGTTGTCGATGGCCCAGCAGGCTTCTTCGGTGGCTCCAATGGGCCCCCAGATCTTTTCGGAGAACCACTCGCCCAATGACACGTCAATCACAGAAAGCAAGATTTCTTGAAGCAACAAGGTGTTCCCTCCTTGGTACTTCCAAGTGGCGCCAGCTTGGCCTTTGACCGGAATGTCTTTGAGGCGATCAAGGATGTTGTCCCCGTAGGTGCACTTGGCCATGAAGCCAAAGGGGTTCTTGTAGTTTTCTCCAAAGGGGATGTTGGACCTCATTTGCAACACGTGCTCCACCGTTAAGTCCGCGTTCGACCCTTCCGAATACCGAGGCAGGTATTTGGATACGGGGTCTTTGACCGAAAGAAGGCCTTCTTGCTCGGCCGCTCCAATGGCCAGCGCAGTGAAGGTCTTGGCCATAGAAAAGGAGTTGGTCCGCATGGTGTCTGCCCCTTCGATTCGATCCGATGCCCAGTCCACCTTGAGCGTGTCTCGGTGAACGATGGCCAATGCCACTGTTTGAAACCGATGGGTCGAGTCCAGAATGCTTGGGGGTATGACCACGTCGTGAATGTTGGACGCTCTCGGCCAAGGCCTTGGAGACTTGGACGGCGGAATTCGCCGAACGGTTTTGAATCTCAAGTCATCGACCTGGGCATTCTTGTATCCGCGCAAATAGCATTCTTGAAGACCGGACCAGACATGGGCGTTGTCGGTGATGAGGCTCAATGCATAAAGCCCGAGGGGCAGAGCCAAGAACCAGAGGAGGGTTTTTTTCATGAATGTGGTTTCGAGGGTTCCGCCCCCAAGACGGAAAGCAGGTGCGATTCAAGTGCGGCCTTGGCCTCGATTCTTGGCACTGAACGGCCACACTCTCGCTCCAGGGTCGTCACGCCGCGGTCTTGAATGCCGCAGGGCACGATGAGGTCAAAGAAGTCCAGATCCGTGGAGACATTGAACGCCAAGCCGTGCATGGTCACCCAGCGGCTGCACTTGACTCCGATTGCACAGATCTTGCGAGCCTGCGCCCCTGCTTCAGGACGAACCCAAACACCAGTGAGTCCATCAATCCTTCCGGTGTGGACTCCCCAATCTGAGCAGGTGCGCATGACGGCCTCTTCTAGTTGTCTTAGGTACCAGCCGATGTCGGTTCTGAACTGGTCGAGGTCAAGGATAGGATAGGCCACCAGCTGACCCGGTCCGTGGTAGGTGATGTCTCCACCTCGGTTGATTTCGTGGTATTCCACACCGAGGGCCTCCAACCGTTCTTGCGACGCAACGACGTGGTTGGCATCACCGCTCTTGCCCAAAGTCAAAACGTGAGGGTGCTCCACAAACAGCAGGTGATGCTCGGGCCAAGGGTGGTCCGAAGGGTGGTCCAAAGGGTTCCTGTCAGACTCGCTCAAGCCGGCCCTGCGCCTCGCAATTTTGCGGTCCACCGCTTCTTTGAGCAGGCGTTCCTGAAGGTCCCATGTGGGTTTGTAGGCCGCCTGGCCCAGGTCTTGAACGTGGACTTGAGGCCTCATGCCATTTTGGCCAATTCCCCTTTGAGGTAATCGATGTGTCGGATGTCAACTGGATCGACACCGGTCTTTTCTGCCATGAGCAAGGATAGCCAATCCCCGAGGTGGACGAGGTGCATCCAGCGCTGCAGTCGCGTGGCGCCAATGGCCTGGGTTTCCTCGACCGCAGCGCCGGCGTTGGCAAAAATGTCCTTGCACAGGCGCATTCTCTCCGAGGTGCGGGGGTGGTCCTCCTCGGTGTGCAGAAAGAGGGCAGCGATGCTGTCGTCTCCACTTTCCCAGCCCACCAGTTCGTTGTGGTTCATTTCTGGAAAAACATGGTGGTTGCAAAGCCGCTTCGCGTTTTCGTTGAGCTGTTGACGCCAGCGAATCAGAACGGGCTCCAAGGCGGCATCCCCATAGAGCATGGGGTTTTTGATGTTCAACACGTCGGCCCATTGGCCGGCCAACTCCACGATGGATTCGCGGTGGCGGCGCAGGGATTCGGCTGAGGCCTGCACATCCACCAAGACCTGCGGGGCATCAACCGGAGTGTGCCCCAGAGCGGAGAAGTGGTGCAACAGACCGGTCACGGCCCAACCGAATTGTGAGCGGGGCGGGTGTCCTCCTGGAACAGTCAGCACAGGCCAGCCGTGCTCAGCGGCCAGCGCCGCGAGTTGGCCACCAGATGTCAGCGCCCGAATGTGCGCCCCCCTTTGGATGGCGGCGTCCAGTGCGGTGAGCGTTTCCTCTGTATTTCCGCTGTAGCTGCAGGCCAGCACCACGGTCTTCGGTCCGACCCATGAAGGGATGCGGTAGTCGTGTCCCGATGCGATGGGCACACGGGCGGCGTCACCCAACACGCCGGCCAAAAACCGGCCGCCAATGCCCGACCCCCCCATGCCCAAAACGAGGATGTTGTCGTGGTCTGGTATGTCCTTTGTCAGCGGCTGGGCGGCCATAGAGGCGGCCGCTGCAGAGAGCTGATCTGGGAAGGATTCGATGAGTGTGCGCATGGTGCCGGTAATCTCTGCTAATTTACTTCCGGGATGACGTCCCGCGACAACCTAATTTCGCTGTGAATCAAGCCAACATGATCCGATCGGAACAGGAACGCATCAGACTGGAGAGCCTCCAGCAGCTCCGTCAATTGGGAATTGACCCATACCCTGCCGCGGCATACCCCGTGGACACCCGTGCTGCAGCATTGGCTGCGGACTTTGCCGATGACCGCGAAGTCTGCCTTGCAGGCCGCATTCTATCCCGCCGCATCATGGGAAAAGCCTCGTTTGCCGAGCTTCAAGATTCCAGCGGCCGCATGCAGATATACCTCAACAGGGATGAGCTGTGCCCAGGCGAGGACAAAACCCTCTACAACACCGTCTTCAAGAAGTTGCTCGACCGGGGCGACGTTGTGGGAATCAAAGGCACCACCTTCACCACCCAAACGGGGGAGCCCAGCGTTTTGGTCAAGGAGCTCACCGTATTGAGCAAGTCCATTCGCCCGCTCCCTTCTGTCAAGACCGATGAGGAAGGCAACGTCCACGATGCTTTTACGGACCCGGAACTGCGTTACCGCATGCGCTATGTTGACCTCCTCGTCAACCCCCATGTAAAGAAGACCTTCGAGGCCAGAAGCAAGGTCATTCAGGCCATTCGGGAAAGCTTCATGGAAAAGGGTTGGCTCGAAGTGGACACTCCCGTGCTCCAGGCGATCCCTGGCGGCGCAGCAGCGCGCCCTTTCATTACCCACCACAACGCCTTGGACATTCCGCTGTACTTGCGGATTGCCAATGAGCTGTACCTCAAGCGGCTCATTGTCGGAGGGTTCGACGGGGTCTTTGAGTTCTCCCGGAATTTCCGGAACGAGGGGATGGACCGCACGCACAATCCGGAGTTTACCATCATGGAGCTCTACGTCGCCTACCAGGACTACCACTGGATGATGGAGACCATCGAAGGGTTGCTGGGCCGCGTGTGTGAGGCAGTTCACGGTACCACCAAGACCACCTTGGCCGGCAAGGAAATCGACTTCACACCGCCGTACCGAAAGGTGACCATGCGCGATGCGATTCTGGAGCATACAGGCGTTGACATCGACGGAATGGACGAGGTCGGATTGCGCCAGGCATGCGCCAACCTCGACATCGAAGTGGACGAAACCATGGGCAAAGGCAAACTCATTGACGAGATGTTCGGCGAGTGTTGCGAGGAGCACTATGTGCAGCCCACGTTCATCACGGATTACCCCGTCGAGATGTCCCCGCTCACCAAAGTGCACCGGGACAAGCCGGGCTACACCGAGCGCTTTGAGCTCTTCATCAATGGCACGGAGGTCGCCAACGCCTACTCTGAGCTCAACGACCCCATTGACCAGCGCGAGCGCTTCGAGGAGCAAGTGGCGCTGTCGGAACGGGGCGATGATGAAGCCATGTTCATCGACCAGGACTTCCTGCGCGCCTTGGAATACGGCATGCCCCCAACCAGCGGTGTCGGCATTGGCATTGACCGGCTGGTGATGATGTTGACGGACCAGACCTCCATACAAGAGGTGCTCTTTTTCCCGCAGATGCGACCTGAGGTGTTTCGAACTGGACCCGATCTCGACGCACTGGAGGCCATTGGAATCCCCAAAGAATGGGCACCGCACGTGGCGGCAGCAGGGTTTGACACCGCCGAGGCCGTGAAAGCCGCCAAGCCGGCTGCATTGCGCGAGAAGCTCAACGGTTTCCGCAAAAAGAACAAGCTCGATTTGTCGGCGTTGCAGTTGGAGCAGGTAGAGGCTTGGGTGCAATGAGGCCAGCGTTAAGACCCGCCGCATTGCTTGTCGCCGCTGCAGTGGCGATGTGCATCTCGGTTTGGGGCTGCTCTTCTCCGAATGGCCGGGTCAGGGGGCATTCAGAAGGCCCACAGGCGGACAGCATCACCGTGGTCTTGTCCAAGTATTACAGCAGCCAGAACTACCGAAAGTGGCTTGGTCGGCTTCACCCTTCTGACGGGCTTGCGCCACTTCGGTTCTTCCAGGCCTATGGGGCAAGCGAAGTGGTGCTGACTCAAGAGTTGAGCCGGGCCAGCGCTGTGGTTCTTACCGGCGGAGAGGACATTCACCCCGCGCGATACAATCAAGCCGCCGATACGGTGCGTTGTGGTCGAATTGACCCCGAGCGAGACCGTGTGGAACACGTGCTGTTGGATCACGTCCTCTCCTCCGGAGTGCCCTGTCTGGGGGTTTGCCGGGGGCTGCAAATCATGAATGTTCATGGCGGAGGCTCCCTGTTGCCGCATTTGCCAGATGAGGGCCATTTGATGCACAGAGGGGGACAGCCGGGTCAAACTTCGGACACCTTGCACCCAGTTGTGGTCATGGCACCATGGGCTTCAGGTCCGACCTCCTTTTTGAGGGGCGATCAAGCGTCGGTGGTGAGCCATCACCACCAAGGCATTGGGCGACTTGCCGCTTCTTTTGAGGCATGGGCCAAGTCTCCAGACGGGCTGATTGAGGGCATCCGTCATTCGGACACATTGTCCTTTCCTTTTTTGGTTGGGGTTCAATGGCATCCTGAGCGTTCTGATTCAGGACTGACCCTCACCGATGGCTTAGGTCGGGCTTTGCTGGCGGCCATCGAAGACCGGACTTCTGAAGGAAGGGGGCCTCACTGAGACAGGTTCGACGCAAGTTGTGGCGCCTGTGCTCCGCTCATTCGGGCCATTTCTTGAAGCCACATGTCCACCTTTTGGGCAAAAGCTTCCTCATGATCATCGTGAATGGGGGTGGATGGGGGGAACTCTTCGCGCAGGTGGTCCACCTGCTGTCCGTTCTTCCAAAACCGAAAGCACACGTGAGGACCCGTGGCCAGTCCTGTGCTGCCCACGTAACCGATGACATCTCCTTGACGGACTGCTTGTCCTTCTTTGACTTTGCGGCGGCTCATGTGGAGGTACTGGGTGGTATACGTAGCGTTGTGCCGGATTTTGACATACTTCCCGTTCCCCTTGGTGTAGCTTGATTTGATGACCACGCCGTCTCCCACAGCGATGATGGGCGTGCCCTTTGCTGCGGCATAGTCCGTCCCAAGGTGGGCCTTGACCTTGTTCAATACAGGGTGAAGCCTGCGTTTATTGAAGCGGCTGGAGATTCGGCTGAACTCAACGGGGGCTTTCAAAAAGGCCTTTCGAAGGCTGGCTCCGCTTTCATCAAAATGGTCAACACCGTCTCCCTGATCAAAGGCAAAAGCGGGGAAGTTGCGCCCCCTGTGAATGAACTCCGAAGACAGCACCCGCGGCATTCCAACCGGTTGGTCACCCACCCAATCTCTTTCGTACAAAATTTGAAAGCGGTCCCCCTTTTGGATCCGACTAAAGTCAATGGTCCAAGCGTAAACTTGGGCTGTGGCCAGGGCCAAAGTGGTGGAGTGCCCAGCGTCTTCGAGGGTTTGTGACAAGCTGCCGTTCACTTCGCCTTCGATGAACCGCCGGCGGGTCTGCGTAGGGAATTTTCCACGACGGGCTCCACCGGCTTCAGAGAGGTCAAAAACCACATACTCCTTGTCGGTGATGGTGTATGCGAAGAAGCGTGGTTCTCCGTCGGAGGAACTGAACAAATGCCACTCTTTTCCAGGCCGCATGCGCCGCACATCAAAGGTTTCTTTGTCTTCTGTTGCAATGCGGTGAAGGGTTTGTCCGCTGACGCCCAAAGGAGAAAGCAGGTGAGACAAACTCTGGCCCTTCCCGACTTGACCGGATGTCACCCCATGGTTCTCTGCTCGGTCTATCGCGAACCGATCCATCTGTTTTTCGCTGGGGGACAGAACTTCGGGAGCCACCAATTCCACTTGGGCATTGGCCATCAGCGAAGCCGAATCCGTTCCCATTTCCGAACCCCCACATCCCCACAGAGAGAAGACGAGGAGGCCAAAGAAGAAAAGAGAACCGGAGGCAGTGCGCATGAATCGTAGTAGAGAAGCAATTTGCCTCTCCTCTCTTACCCAACGGACGGCAGGTCAAAAAGTTTTGCCGTCGTGGGGTTTTAACGTCTCCGTTATGACTTGGATGTGGGGCTGGAGTGGTGGGTGACGTGCGTCAAGACCCATTTTTTGCCCCAGTCGGCTTTCTCTTGATCGGTCCACAGCTCCGGGAAAAAGATCAAGGATTGAAAACGCGGAGGCAGGTACTGCTGCCAATTGGTCCCTCCTGTGGCTGCAATGTCCACAGGGTTGGACTGCAAGTGGCGAACGGCGCTCCTGTAGTGAGACAATGGCCAGTGCACATTCACCAGTTCGTCCAAGTTTCGCAGGGCCTCTTTAAGGGCGTCTGTTTGCTCGTCTTCGGGCAGACCGAGCCACTTCTTTCGGAGGTTGGTGTAGAATCGATTCTCTGCAAAATCCACAATCTTGCCTCGGTACTTGGCCTCGAACTGCTTCAGGGTCAAAGTGGGTTCCCCCGTGGCCAATTCGGTCGCACCCCTGCGCCAGTAAAGGGCATCGAACATCTCTTCGATGTCGTCGAGACCATGTTCTGCGTGGTTGTCGCGCAACTCTTGATGGACCAGTCTGTCCATCGATGTGCAGGCGATCTCCACGAGTCGGTATTGGACACTCTGAAAACCGCTCGATGGCAAAAGGGACATTCTGAACTTCAGAAATTGACCGCGGTCCAAGCCGTCGACCATGATGTCGAAGCTGGAAACGAGGTTCTCGAAGTACCGATTGACCCGGGTCACTTTCGTCAACATGGAAGAGGCGTCCATGTCCACCGCTTCGTGAATTTGCCTCAATTCATGCAGAGACAGCTTGAAGTACAGCTCCGTGATTTGGTGGTACGTGATGAATATCTCCTCGTCCGGAAAGGGGGTCACCGGATGCTGCAGGCTCAGCAAAGTGTCGAGGTTCACATAGTCCCAATAGGTGGGGAAATCTGCGTGAAGGAGACCGTCCAAATAAGAAACGAGGTCTTGCCCCATGGCGGCATACTTGTCACGAAGGAGCCCAAGCCTTTCGAGTACACCGGAATCAAACGCGTCGTGATTGGCCATGTGGCGCAAGTTAATGCCCGATGGCACCTGCAGAAACGGACCCTTGAGTATTGGCGCTGTCATCGGCCTCGAGCTCAAGGCGAATGGAGCCAATCAACAGGTCCGATGTCACCAAAACCGGGATTCGGCGGCTGTCCGCGCTCACATGAACGGTGAGATCGCTGTCGGATTTCCAAATCCTGCCTTTTTGAACCACAGGTGAAAAGCTCCAGCAATCGAATTCTCCCGATTTCACCTTCACATTTCCGCGGCCAGTGAGGCGGGCCCTGAGTGGGTGAATCTTTCCATCGATGAGGGTGGGGATTTCGATGAGGTCCCCCACGGTCATTTGCTCGATGGGAAGGTTGCGGGCGTAATAGAATGCGGAAACCAAGTCTTGGCAAAAGGCGGGCAATGCATGGTGACTCACCCGGTCATCTTGGGTGGTGGTGGAGGTTCTGCGCTTGGCATCGAAGGCAATGTCCCGTTCTAAGCGGTAGCCGCCTTCTCGGACGCGCCGAATGAAATGGTGGGGAAACAGCCCAGCTTGATCGATGTGGGTCTCGTAGTGGTCCCGAACCTTGAAGGCCCAGTCAAATGCGCGAAGGCTTCGGCCGGTTCCCACCACCCGCCAAGTGGGGCGGCCATCATAATTCGGGCCAGCTTCAACATGCAGCCGTGCTTTGCCGGCCTCGATGAAGCCGTAGCGGACGCTGTAGTGAAGGTCTTCTCCTTGAAAGCTGGCCAGAGGGGGCAAGCTTCGAAGTTCCAGTTGTGGCCTGCTCGCCGCGGAGTCCAAAGAAATTTGTGCAGGTCTTTTGCTTTTTTTGCCCGCCTTTTGGCACAGTGCCACGGATGTGGACATCAGAAAAAGAGAGAGCAACAACAGACGCATGCCCACACTGAGCAAATTCAGTGCCGAAGTTTGCCGATCAGGCCGGAAAGTGGGCAACGCACTTCAATTCGATGGCAATTGGAGTTGGCAAAGCGCCCACTTCCATCGTCGTCCTGCATGGGCGAAGGGCGGCATCTACATGCTCAAAATGCTCGCGGTAGACCCGATTGAACGTGGTGAAATCGCGTTGCATGTCGGTCAGGAAAACGGTGATGTCCACCAGGTCTTCCCACTTGGCACCCTCGGACTCGAGAATCGCCCGGACATTGGCAAGAACGCCCCTCGCTTGTGCCTCGAAGTCGAAGTCGGTGAAGTTGCCGTTGTGGTCTTGCTTCAATCCGGGGACACCCTCGTCGTGGGCGCCACTTCCGGGAATGCGGGGGCCAACACCACTCAGAAACAACAAATCCCCGACACGGCGGGTCAAGGGGTACATGCCAACGGGCTTGGGTGCGGATGCGGAGTCACTCATGGTGCCTGATTTGGGGTTGTAGTGGAGGGGTGCAGGGGTCAACCATGCATGGTTTCTTTTTTGCCATACCTCTGGATGACAGCGGCTTCATGGGCCAGAAATGCTTGCCAGCGGGCTTCGACATCGACGTCTCCTCCATATTGTCTGGCAAACCCAATGAACGTGGTATAGTGCTGGGCCTCGCTGACCATCAGTTCGTGGTAAAACACCTTCAAGTCTTCGTCTTCGATGCGCTCGGACAGCATTCGGAAACGCTCACAACTGCGCGCCTCAATCATGGCCGCGAGCAACAGCCGATCCACGAGTTGTGCCTCTTTGCTTCCACCTTTGATGATGAAGGACGCCAGGTCATGGATGTAGGGGTCCTTGCGCTCTGGACCGAGGGTCCAGCCGCGCTCTTTGATTTTCTCGACCACCATTCCGAAGTGCTCCATCTCTTCGATGGCGATGCGGGTGAGCTCCTCCACCAGGTCTGTGTGACCAGGAAAGCGCACAATGGTTGAAATGGCGTTGGAAGCGGCCTTTTGCTCGCACCACGCATGGTCAGTCAGAACCTCGGAAATGTTGCCTTCAACCAAGGCCACCCAACGGGGGTCGGTCGGAAGTTTCAGCCCCAGCATCACACTTTCAGATCCCTTGGACATGGCTCAGTCGTTCATGGCGTCTTCAATGGCCTCGGCATCCAAGGGGATGTCGCCCATGAGGTCGTCAAAGCCTTGGTCACGGACCACGATGTCATTTTCCAAGCGGATGCCCAAGCCCTCCTCTTGGATGTAAATGCCGGGCTCCACCGTGAAGATGTGACCCGACTGAATGGGCTCATGCCACAAGCCCACGTCGTGGACATCCAGCCCGATGAAGTGGGACGTGCCGTGCATGAAATACTTCTTGTAGGCAGGCCATGCGGGGTTTTGCTTTTGGACGTCGTGCTTGTCGATCAAGCCCAAACCCAAGAGTTGTGCGGTCATCAATTGGCCCACCTCCTTGTGGTATTCGTGCAAATTCACCCCTGGGCGCAGCAGCTTTGTCGCATCGCGCATGACACTCAACACCGCATCATACACCTTTCGTTGACGGTCGGTGAACCTTCCGGAAACGGGAATGCAGCGGGTCATGTCGCTGGCGTAATTGCCATATTCTGCGCCCACATCCATCAGCAAAACGTCTCCTTCTTTGCAGACGTCGCTGTTCTCGATGTAGTGGAGAACGCAAGCGTTGGCGCCACTGGCCACAATGGGGGTGTACGCAAAACCGCGAGAGCCTTTCCGCACAAATTCGTGCAGGTATTCCGCCTCGACTTCAAACTCGGTCACACCGGGCTTCACAAAACGCATCACCCGGTTGAAACCGTCCCGTGTGATTCCACAAGCGTGCCTCATCCGTTCGATTTCCTCTTCGGACTTCACGCTTCTCGTGCGATGTAAAATGGGCGCGCTGCGTTCAATCCGGGTGTGCGGATAGGTCTCCGTGAACCATCGGTTGAATCGGGCTTCTCGCGTTTCGACCACCACAGAGGCTCGGGTGTGCTCGTTTTGGTGCAAGTAGCAGCAGCTGCTTTCCGTGACCAAGCGTTGAAGGGTCTTTTCCAGCAGGGAAACCCACTGGATTTGACGCACTCCAGTTTGGTTGGTCGCCTGTGCTTTGGTGAGTTTGGCTCCCTCCCAAATGGCGATTTCCGCGTTGGTTTCTGTCACGAACAGGATTTCGCGATCAGCCGGGTTGTGGGCATCTGGAAACAACAGAAGAACGGTTTCTTCTTGGTCCACGCCCGTCAGGTGCAACATGTTGGAGTCCTGTCTAAAAGGCAGGGTTCCGTCTGCACCGGTGGGGTAAATGTCGTTGGAGCTGAACAAGGCCATCCCGCCAGGGGCCATGGCATCGGCAAAAGCTTTGCGGTTGCGGATGTAGTTGTCTGCTGAAAGGGAAGGGTATCGCAACATGTGCCCCGAAATTACGGAACGTCAGGGGCGCACCACCCGCACAAGTGAACCCGTGGGCAAGACTTGCCCTGTTCCGCTGTGCAGGCAGAGCTCTCCGGCTTCAATCCTGGCGTCGGGCAAAGCCGCTCTCCAGAAGTTTTCCAATGACGAGGGACTAAGGCCAGAGTATGTGTTCATGACCACAGATCCACCTGGAGCCACGATTTGAGCCGCCGACCGAATCAGTTGACCCAGCTTCTCCTCCAGCTTCCACTTTTCGCCCTTCGGCCCGAGTCCCCAAGAAGGTGGGTCCATGACCAGCATGTCGTATTGGTTGCCTCGCTTGAGCTCTCGTTCCACAAACCGCAATGCGTCCTCCACACACCACCGAATGCCCTCCATGCCGGAAAGCTCCATGTTGATTCGGGTCCAAGTCACCACCTGTTTGATGGCGTCGACATGGGTCACGTCTGCTCCAGTCGATCGGGCCGCAAGGGAGGCGCCACCGGTGTAGGCGAAGAGGTTCAACATGCGTTTTCCTGGCTTCAGTCGGTCGGCGATCCATTGCCAATTGGCCGCCTGTTCAGGAAAAACCCCCACATGCTTGAACCGGGTGAATTCTAGGGAGAAGTGAAGGTTTTGGTCCGAAGAAATGGGGTAACGGATTTCCCAACTGTCGGGCACACTTTGATAGGGTTCCCAATGGCCTTTGGTCCTGCCGGTGGGCACAAATTGAGCGGCAGCAAGCCGACGCCATTCCGATTCGGTCATCCCCCGGTCCCAAATGGCCTTGGGCTCTGGTCGAATCAGAACCAAGTCACCAAACCGCTCAAGTCGGCTTCCATCGCCGCTGTCGAGCAGTTCATGATCCTGCCATCCACCTGGGAACCAACGGGTGAGGGTCAGGTCCGTGGAGGAAGGCGAAGCGGCGTTGGGTTTGGGCATGAGAGCGGGAAGTTCGCAATGGAACAGGCACAACCTTTCATTTTGGTCGTAGAATCCGCGATTTGACGGGCGAACTTGCTTTAAAATGAGGCAAGCCCATGGCTGGTAAGCGCAAAGGAGAGGGGAAGAAAAAGTCCGGGGGCCGAAAGGGCCCAGATGGAAAAGGTGGATCTGCGGGACGCGGAGTCCGCAAAAAAGCAAGCGTGGATGTCCCGGCCGGAAGCGGTCAGCGGCTGAGCGGAACCAGTCGTTATCTCACCGATGTCATGGAGATTTTCCGCACGCTGCCCGGCCGCCCGCTCAATGCGAGGCAGGTGGCGAGCACCATGGGAATTTCGGACCGCGACATTCGAGACATGTTGCACATCCTCATGCGAGAACAGGTGGGCAAAGGAACCTTGGTGGAAGTCGGCCGCGGCCGTTTCATGATGCCGGGTCAAGAATCGGATCAGAAGGAGAGGAGAGGGCCAAAGAACCGAGGTCGGAAAGGACCATCGACTGGAGAGTCGGTCACGGGCACCATCCAAATCACCAAGTATGGAAAGGGATTTGTGAGCGTTCCGGGTCGAGATGACGACATCATGATTCCCAAGGGGCACACCGGCACTGCGTTTTGGGGAGACACCGTGGAGGTGGGGTGGATGAAGCGGGGCCGAAAAGAGGTTCCGTACGTGAGCGATGTGACCAAGCGGGCCAGAAACCTGTACGTGGTGATGCTTCAGCCGGTCAAGGATTACGCCTTCGGCATTCCGACCGACAAGCGGCTTCATCGGGATTTTCTGATCCCGGCGCGGTTTCTCAACGATGCACCTTCAGACGTCAAAGTCGCTGTGCGACTTGAAGATTGGGCATCGCCAGACGATCCGCCCATCGCTCAAGTGGTCGAAGTCCTCGGTGCGCCGGGGGTCCACGAAGCGGAAATGCATGCGATTCTGCTCGAGTATGGTCTGCCTTATCATTTTCCAGAGGACGTAGAAGAGGAGGCCGAGGCCATGTCCAAAGAGCTGGACCCAGCGGAGATCAAAAAGCGAAGGGATTTTCGGAAGGTCACCACGTTCACCATTGATCCAGAAGACGCCAAAGACTTTGATGACGCCCTGAGCGTGCAGTCTTTGAAGAACGGCAACCTGGAGGTGGGCGTTCACATCGCAGACGTGACCCATTACGTTCGTCCTGGCGGCCGCATTGAAGAAGAGGCCATTGAACGGGCCACCAGCGTTTACTTGGTGGACAGGACCATCCCGATGTTGCCAGAGGTTCTCTCAAACAACCTGTGTTCGCTTCGCCCCAATGAGGATCGTTATGCATTCAGCGCGGTGTTCGAATTGGACAAAGAGGGAGAAGTGGTCAAGGAGTGGTTTGGGCGAACCGTCATTCACTCCGACCGGCGATTCACCTATGCTGAGGCTCAGGAGCGACTGGAAACCGGCCAAGGAGACCTGGCCGAGGAGGTGCAACAGTTGAACGACCTGGCGCACAAGATGCGGGCGAGGCGATTCAAAGCAGGGGGCATCGACTTCGATACGGAAGAGGTCCGCTTTAGGCTGGATGACGAGGGGCGCCCTGTCGAGGTGCTGATCAAGCGCATGCTCGATGCCAACCGACTCATCGAGGACTACATGTTGCTGGCGAATGTTCGCGTGGCCAAATGGATTTCTGGGTGCAAAGGCCAGCGCCCGCCTGGGGGAGTTTATCGGATTCACGATTCACCCGACCCCACAAAACTGAAGGCGTTGCGCATGTTCGTGGCTCAATTCGGCTACAAAATGCCGGACACCGAGCCAGGGAAGGCGCACCGGGCAATCAGTCAGTTGCTCAAGATGGCAGAGGGCAAAGCCGAAGAGGGCATTGTGAAGCAAATGGCGATCCGGTCCATGGCCAAGGCAGAGTACAACACCGAGAACATTGGCCACTACGGCTTGGCTTTTGAGCATTACACCCACTTCACGTCTCCAATTCGGAGGTACCCTGACATGATGGTACACCGAAGCTTGCAGCATTACTTGGACGGGGGGGCCAGCATCGACACGGCTGTGCTCGACGGACCCTGTGCGCACAGCAGTGAACGCGAAAAGCGGGCCTCTGAGGCAGAACGCGCGAGCATCAAATACAAGCAGGTTGAGTTTTTGGGGGGGCGGATTGGCGATGAGTTCGACGGCGTGGTGAACGGACTGTCGGGAAAAGCCGTTTACATCGAGCTGGAGGAGAACAAGTGCGAGGGATACGTTGACATCCGCGACATTTCAACCGATAGGTTCTCCATGGATTCAGAGCGGCAGTGCCTGGTGGGCTTGCACACAGGCCAAGAGATTCACATGGGTGCCGAGGTTCGGGTTCGTGTGGTTCGAGCCGATGTTCAGCGCCGTGAATTGGAATTTGAGTGGATGGGTACCAACCCCACTTGAAGTGTATTTTTGCTGAGCGCTCCGGCGCTCAATATGCGCTCTTAGCTCAGTTGGTTAGAGCAGGGGACTCATAATCCCTGGGTCGCGGGTTCAAGTCCTGCAGGGCGCACCAAGGGCGAGCTCAACCGAGCATGCCCAACATGATGATCAGGTCGGATGTGGAAATGAGTCCGTCTCCGTTCAGGTCGTACATGGCACTGGCCTTGGTGACCGGCTGCATGAAGAACGACAGCAAATTCAATAAATCGCTCAGGGTCATCATCGATGTGTTTGGCCCTTTGACAGGAGAGGTGTGAAGCGAAAAGGGACACTCCCATTCTCGCCAAGAATCCCGACAAAAGAGGTAAATAGCTAGACGAGTGTAAATATAATCAAGATAAAGTGTAAAACAAAGCGAATGGAGAAAACCGGCCAGCCGAAGGTGTTTAACTGAAAAAACCCCTTGGCTTGGACCCGTGGAGTTCACACCTATCTTTGCCCTCCCTTTTTGGGCAATTAGCTCAGTTGGTTCAGAGCGTTCGCCTCACACGCGAAAGGTCACTGGTTCGAATCCAGTATTGCCCACCCCCGCCCAAGGGGCCTTCCCCAAGGCCCCGGCCCCGCTCCCGAAAGGAGTCGGGGCTTTTTCTTGGAAGCGGCCGGGGGTGTTTCTTTGCCATGAGGCCCCGTAGTTCAATGGATAGAATAAGCGTTTCCTAAACGTTTGATCCGAGTTCGATTCTCGGCGGGGCTACCATTGCAAACCAACACCAACCCAACCTCGATTGTCCAACGCCACTTCTTCAAGACTCGATGGATCTTGGCGTCGCTTGTTGGGCGGCTCAAGCGCAGTTCTTGTGCTCAAGTTGTTGGGCGCATTGGGCGGCTTTCTTTTTTCTCTATGGGTGGCCCGCAACTTCGGAGATGCCGCATTGGGACGTGCGGAGTTGTTTGTGCTGTGGGTAACGGTGGGTGCAACATTGCTGAGGGGTGGATGGGATGGTGCAGTCGTCAAGGCTTTTGGGGCTTGGACGACGACTGGTCAAAGGGGCCGCGTTCGAAAGGCCTTCCACAAATGGACCGTTGTGATGTGTGCCATGGCCCTTTTGACGGGCTTGGGGACGTCGTCTTTGATGCAGACGCTGTCGTTGGAGTCGCCGTCCGAATGGCTGGGCTGGGCAATGGGCGGTTGGCTGCTGATTGGGTGGTTGGCCGAGACTTTGCGTGGAACAGGTCACGTGGCCACATATGCCCTTTTTCAGCCTGGTTGGTGGATGCTCGTGGCAGGAATGCTCATGGGCGCTGGATGGTCTGACCCAATATCAGCTCTTGGCATGGCCGCTGTGTTCATGGCCATTTTGGCCCTTGGCTTCACCACCGTTTGGTTTCGGAGGCGATTTCCGTCCTCCGCAGAACCGCTCCCAACAGAGGGTCCGGAAATCCGGATGGTTGAATTGGCCCTGCCCATTTGGTTGGGAGGGGTGCTGCATCTGGTTTTGTCTTGGGCCGACACCGCCATGCTCGCCGTTTGGATGACCGATGCAGATGTGGCCCATTATCGCGCGGCTTTTCGCTTGGCGGCCTTGTTGACCTTCACTCAGTTTGCAGTCAATGCGCTTGGAGCGCCCACATTTGGGGCGTTGTATGCTGCAGGAGACCTCAAAGGGCTTCGGGAAACCGTGCATAGAATCGGTTGGATGAACACTGCCGTGGTTTTGCCCGGCGCCCTGTTTCTGTGGCTGTTTGGCCCTTGGTTGCTGAGCTTCTGGGGTCCAACATTTGTCTCTCAGGCGGCCATTTCGGCATTG
>CALKHD010000168.1 GCA_938092195.1 uncultured Flavobacteriales bacterium
TTCCGGCGCAGCATGCTCATTTTCTCGTTGCGGACCTCACGGCTTCCAGACCAACCGGCACCGGGGAGGTTGGGTTGTGGCACGCCTGCGGACAAGGCGCTCAATACGTCTTGCTTGAGCACGCGTCCACCTGGGCCAGAACCGGCCACCTGACCGGATTTCAGACCCGCTTCGTCCATGAGCTTTCGCGCGGCAGGAGAAGGATGTCCAACCGCATGTCCGGCCGGAGCTGGAGCGGGCGCAGCCACGGGGGCCGGGGCGGGTGCCGCTTTGGGAGCGGGCGCAGGGGCCGGAGCCGCAACGGGTTCAGCTGCTGGAGGAGCGGCGTTGGCTGGCGCTTCTGCGTCGGTATCAATCAGGCACACCACAGCGCCAACGGCAACAGCGTCGCCTTCTTCGGCTTTCAACGTGATGGTGCCTGCAGCTTCTGCGGGCAACTCGAGGGTGGCCTTGTCGCTGTCGACCTCAGCAATGGCTTGGTCCTTGAAGACATAGTCACCATCGGCCACCAACCAGGTGGCGATTTCCACTTCCGAGATGGACTCCCCTGGACTGGGGACCTTCATTTCAAGGATGGGCATGGGGTAGGTTTGGGAATCTGGAGGATGAATCGAATGGGGTCAAGGTCGTCTAACCCAGTTTAAATACAGAATCAATGACGGCTTGATGTCGCTCATTGTGAACCACGGGACTGCCTGCGGCTGGGCTTGCCGACGCCGGCCGGGCAAAAAACCGAGCCACGCCGGGTCCGAATCGATGCAGGTGAGCATAGGCGCCCATGTTGGAGGGCTCTTCCTGTGCCCAGCACAACGTGGCCCCTTCGTAACGGTCGAGGATGGCCCCCAACTCTGCTGTCGGGAATGGGTAGAGCTGTTCCAGGCGCACCAAAGCAATGCTGTCCATTTCCCCCGACTGAACGCGCTTTTTGCGCTCTTCAAGGAGGTCGTAATAAAACTTTCCGGAACACAAGACCACGTTTTTCACGCTGTCTGCAGAACTCCCTCCCCGCTGGGGATCATCGATGACGGACTGGAACTTGCCCTCAGCCAAGTCGGCCATGGTGCTGACCGCATCCGGGTAGCGCAACAATTTTTTCGGGGTAAAGACCACCAAAGGCTTGCGGAACGGGCGCAACACTTGGCGGCGCAACAAGTGGAAGTGGTTGGCCGGCGTGGTGGGGTTGACCACCTGCATGTTGTCTTGGGCGCACATCTGCAAATAGCGCTCCATGCGGCCACTGGAGTGCTCACTGCCCATGCCTTCGTAGCCGTGTGGCAAGAAGAGCGTCAAGCCATTGGGGGCATTCCACTTGTCCTCACCAGCCGATATGAATTGGTCAATGATGATCTGGGCTCCGTTGTTGAAGTCCCCGAACTGCGCCTCCCAGATGGTCAGGCCTTCGGGTGTGCCGTAGGCGTAGCCAAAATCAAAGCCCATCACCCCGTACTCGCTCAAGTGGGAATTGAACAAGGTGATTTGTGCCTGTTCAGCCTCGAGGTGGTTGAGCGGAATGCGCTCCTCCTCGGTGTCTTCAGTTTTCACCACGGCATGGCGGTGGCTGAAAGTGCCCCGCTCCACATCTTGCCCGCTCAAGCGAACGGGATGGCCTTCGACCAGCAGCGTTCCGTAGGCCAATAATTCTCCGAGGCCCCAATCCAATCGGTCGCCATCGACCATGGCTCGGCGGTCCTTGAACAGCTTTTTGACCTTGCGGAAATAATTCTTGTCCTCGGGCAAGCTGCACAAGGCCTCCGCCAAGCGACCCAAGCGGTCCCGGTCAAACCCGGTCCACACCTCCATGGCGTCGTCACCAGGCTGCTTCATCCGGTAGTCGCCCCACAGGTTTTCCAAGAAATTGGTCACCACCAGTTTGTCGGTGGACTTGGCCTCTTCCATGGCCTTCTCGAGCTCTTGCTCGAGCTCAGAGCGCATGGATGACGCCATATTGGCGTCAAGAACGCCCTCTGCCTCGAGCTGCTGACGGTACAACTCCCGAGCATTGGGGTGCTGCTGAATGGCCTTGTAAAGCTTGGGTTGCGTGAATTTGGGCTCGTCGCCCTCGTTGTGACCGTACTTCCGATAACCAAGCAGGTCGATGAACACGTCGCGCTGCCAGCGTTGGCGGTACTCCAAAGCAATGCGCACGGCTGTGACCACGGCTTCGGCATCATCTGCGTTCACGTGCAACACCGGACAATGCGTGGCCTTGGCCACGTCCGTGCAGTAAATGCTGGACCTTCCGTCGAGGTAATTGGTGGTGAATCCCACCTGGTTGTTGACCACCAAGTGGATGGTTCCACCTGCCCGATATCCATCGAGCTGGGCCATTTGCACCACTTCGTAAACCACGCCTTGGCCAGCCACAGCGGCATCTCCGTGCACCAAAATGGGCACCACCGCTTTTTCGTCTTGGTGCTCCCTGTCGATGCGTGCACGAGCAATGCCCTCCACCACAGGATCGACGGCTTCGAGGTGCGACGGGTTGGGCGCCAGCGTGATGTGAACCGGGACTCCGGTGTCTGCCATCAAGTCGGTGCTGTGGCCCATGTGATATTTCACGTCGCCATCAAACTCATCGTCGTGGTCGTAGGCTTTGCCTGCGAACTCGCTGAAAATTTCGGTGTAAGGCTTGTTGAGGATGTGGGCCAAAGTGTTCAAGCGGCCACGGTGGGCCATGCCAATGATGAATTCCTTGGCGCCCAGCTCACTGCCGCGCTCCACGATGGCATCCAAGGCGGGCACAAGGCTCTCACCCCCTTCTACACTAAAGCGCTTTTGGCCCACAAATTTCTTTTGCAAGAATTCCTCGAAGACTGTGGCTTGGTTGAGCTTTCGAAAAACCTGCTTTTTCTCCGCTTCACTCAAGACTGGCCGATTGGCCAACTCGATGTGGTCCTTGAACCAATTCCATCGGTCTGGCTCGCGGATGTACATGAACTCAATGCCAATGGAATGGCAGTATGTCTCCTGGAGGTGGGCGATGATGTCGCGGAGCGGAGCGGGTCCAATGCCCACTTCACTCCCCGCCTCAAAGACGGTGTCAAGGTCGGCGTCCTCAAGGCCAAAGTGTTCGATACTGAGGTCTGGGCTGTAGTCCCTCCGGGCGCGCACGGGGTTGGTCTTGGTGAACAGATGACCCCTCGTCCGGTAGTCGTGGATCAGGTTGATCACCCGAAATTCTTTCGGCCCCAAGGCCGCGCCATTGGCGGAGGGGGCTGAAGAGGCCGAGCCAGATTCGAGGGCGTCCTCGCCATAGACCCGCTGGGCGAAGTCAAAGCCAAGAAAAAAATGACGCCAAGTCGGGTCGACCGAGTTGGGGTCGTCGAGGAACTTCCGATAGAGGGCCTCAATGGCGGCCGGCTCGGCGTTGCTCAGATGGGAATGGAGGTCCATGTGTTCGCAGGTGCGCCCTGCAAAGTTAAGCGGACAGGCATGCCAAACACAGGTGAAAACCGAGGGTTTTCACCGAAAAGACATGGAGCATCAACTCAGGCGGGCGGTGACCATGGCTGCCACGCCGTGAAGCAGCGCCAAGGCGGCTTGAGAACCGGCCAAGGCGTTGGGGTTTTTGGACTTGAGTCGCGCAAGAGAACCCTCTGCGAGGGCCACCTGGCCAGCCATGGCATCGCGCAATTCGGCATCGACTCCCAATTGGCGATAGAGGTCGAGAACGCGGTCAACCTTGCCCTCCGAACGGCGGCCAAGTTCACTGTTCAAGGCCACAGAGGTTTCACCATGGGCCTTTTCCAAGGCGCGGATCAGGAGGAACGTCTTCTTGTCGGCGAGGATGTCCCCGCCAACCTGCTTGCCAAAATTCTCGGGGTTGCCAAATGCGTCGAGGTAGTCGTCCTGCAGTTGGAAAGCCAGCCCTACGTGGAGGCCAAACTCGTACAGGGCTTCACGGGCGTCGGCATCGGCGCCACCGGACTTTCCTCCCATGTCGAGGGCGGCAGCCAACAGCACGGAGGTCTTGAGCCGAATCATCTCCATGTATTCGTCAATGCTCACGTCGTTGCGAGACTCAAAGGCCATGTCTTGCTCTTGGCCTTCACAGACTTCAAGGGCCGTGCGGTGGTAAATCCGCAAAAGATCGGGCAGGGCCTTGTCTGGCGCGTCGAGGAGGGCCTCGCACGCCATCACGTGCAGCGCATCTCCAGAGAGAATGGCGGTGTTGTTGTCCCACTTTTCGTGTACCGTGGGCATCCCCCTGCGCAAGGGCGCGTCATCCATGATGTCGTCATGCATCAGGGTGAAGTTGTGAAACAATTCCACGGCCAACGCCGCAGGAAGGGCGTCTTGTGGCCGACCACCAGAGGCTTCGCACGCCGCCATCACCAAGACCGGACGCAATCGCTTACCGCCCAACCCCATCAAGTAGCGCACAGGGGCGTACAGCTCGGTTTCGGGGTAGCGGGTCAGGAATTCAGCACAGCCATTTTCGAAGGCTGTGCGGTACGTCGCCATGGCCGTTTTGGCATCAAAAGTCACACTGTCGCCCATCAGAGTCCAAGGTCCAATTGCTGGTGGATGTATTGGCCATAGCCGCTTTTGACGAGCTCATCGGCCAGCTTTCGGGCCTGGTCTACATCGATAAAGCCCATGCGCCAGGCGATTTCCTCGAGGCAAGCGATTTTGAGTCCTTGGCGTTCCTCAATGACCTGCACATACTGGCCGGCTTGGGTCAAGGAATGGAACGTTCCGGTGTCGAGCCAAGCGGTTCCCCTGTCGATTTTGCTCACGAAGAGCTCTCCCATCTCCAGGTACGCCTTGTTTACATCGGTGATTTCGTACTCCCCACGGGGACTGGGCTCCAAGTTTTTGGCGATTTCGACCACCCGATTGTCGTAGAAATAGAGGCCCGGAACTGCAAAGTTGGACTTGGGCTGGGTCGGCTTTTCCTCGAGGCTCAACACGCGGTCTTCCTCATCAAACTCCACCACGCCGTAACGCTCCGGATCACTGACGTGGTAAGCATACACCATGGCACCATCGATGTTGGTGTTGTCACGCAGGATGCGGCCAAAACCCCGGCCGTAAAAAATGTTGTCGCCAAGGACAAGCGCCACCTTGTCGTCGCCAATGAATTCCTCGCCGAGGACAAAAGCCTGGGCCAGACCATTGGGGACTTCTTGCTCCACATAAGTGAAGGAACAGCCCCATTGACTGCCGTCTCCAAGCAGGCGCTGGAAACCCGGAAGGTCGTGTGGCGTGGAGATGATCAAGATGTCCCGAATCCCGCTGATCATCAGCGTAGAAAGCGGATAGTAGATCATCGGCTTGTCATAAATCGGCATCAGCTGCTTGCTGATGGCCTTGGTGATGGGGTACAGCCGCGTGCCGCTTCCACCGGCGAGAACAATGCCTTTCATGACGGCAAAGGTCCGGTTTTAGGCCCGCAGGGACAAGGGAAGGCGACGGGAATCGAGAAAGCCATCCACCCACGCCCTGACCAGGCACCTTCGGGCCGAACCGTTCACATCTTCAAACGCCTCACGGCCATGGACCATCCTGCGGTTGTTCGCCAAAAGCATTTGTCCCCTTTTCAAGTCGAATCGAAGGGCATTCTTGGCCATGTCCGCATCGATGAAATCCAACAATGACGTGAGCTCCTTGGGAACCTCCCGCCCCAATTTGGCCATCGCGCGTTCCGTCCAAAACCGCATGTACCGGAATACCAAACCGTGATCATCCTCGGCCATGACCGGGATGGAATTCGCTTCAATGGAGGCCTGTTGATGCGCCAACCCAGGGGTCACCACATCGCGGGGCCAAGCCTTTCGGGCAACGGATTCCAGAGCAGGGTTGGACCCTCTCATTCGCGTCAACAATCCTTCCGCATCCGCCAGCAAACTTTGTCCCCCCACTGACCCAGGCTGCAAG
Organism: uncultured Flavobacteriales bacterium; assembly: GCA_938092195.1. Taxonomy (GTDB): domain Bacteria; phylum Bacteroidota; class Bacteroidia; order Flavobacteriales_D; family Sanyastnellaceae; genus UBA8752. The sequence goes on from CALKHD010000168.1 coordinate 5,881, forward strand.
CACAGAAGCGCCACAACATCGGGGTTGTATGAGGCGTCGCTGCTGTCAGTGTGCATGCCTGTAGCGGCGCGAGTTTTGGAAACCGGTGCATTGCTTTTGGTGTGATCCAACCCCCGGTCCACAACGTCAAACAGAAGCCCATAACGGTCGTTCAACTGACCCAAATGGCGCAACACGACTACATAAGCCCACCGCAACTGGGCATCTGTCCAAGAAGAGGGGGCGCTCAACACCGCATGGCCAGATGTT